>NZ_JBFRDW010000316.1:0-6772 GCF_052113985.1 Pseudoduganella sp. RAF53_2
CGCGTGCCTGCGCCAGATAAGTCACATGCCCGCGGTGCAGGATGTCGAACACCCCATTGGTCATCACCACCGGCTTCGGCAGGGCCGCCACGCGCGCGGCCAGTTCGGTGCGCGTGCACATTTTGTCTTCAAACTTCGGCATTGCTTATTCTTCTTCCTCTTCTTCGTCCACCTGCATGCTCAATTCGCCCGGACGCCCACCGGGGCCGCCATCTTCGGGACCTTTGCCACTGAGCTTGATCTGCAGGCGCAGTTGGTTCGCGGAGTCCGCATTGCGCAGGGCCTCTTCGTAGGCGATGTAGCCCTTATTATAGAGTTCGTACAGCGCCTGGTCGAAGGTGCACATGCCCAGTTCGCGCGACTTGTGCATGATTTCCTTGATCGCGTGGAAGTTCCCCTTGAAGATCATCTCGGAGATGGTCGGCGTATTCAGCAGGATTTCAATCGCGGCCTTGCGCCCCTTGCCGTCCTGGGTGCGGATCAGGCGCTGCGATACGATCGCGCGCAGGTTGGAGGACAAGTCCATCAGCAACTGGTTGCGCCGCTCCTCCGGGAAGAAGTTGATGATGCGGTCCATGGTCTGGTTGGCGTTATTCGCGTGCAGGGTACCCAGGCACAGGTGGCCCGTCTCCGCAAACGCGATCGCGTGCTCCATGGTTTCGGTGTCGCGGATCTCGCCGATCAGGATCACATCCGGTGCCTGGCGCAGGGTGTTCTTCAGCGCGTGGTGCCAGCTCAGAGTATCGACGCCCACTTCGCGGTGCGTGATCAGGCAGCCCTTATTTTTATGGACGTATTCGACCGGGTCTTCCACCGTGATGATGTGGCCAGCCGAGTTGGCATTGCGGTAGTCGATCATCGCCGCCAGCGTGGTCGATTTGCCGGAGCCCGTGCCGCCCACCACCAGCACCAGTCCGCGCTTGGTCATCACGACTTCTTTCAGCACTTCCGGCAGATCGAGCTTTTCGAAGTTGGGAATTTCGGAGGCGATGGTACGGATCACCATGCCCACCGCCTGCTGCTGAACGAAGACGTTGACGCGGAAGCGGCATACGTCCGGCAGCGAAATGGCGAAATTGCATTCCAGCTCAGTTTCGAACTCGCGCCGCTGCTTCTCGTTCATGATGGCGTAGGCCAGCGCACGGGTGACGTCGGGCGTCAGCCTTTGCTGGCTGAGTGGCCGCATCGCGCCCTGCGACTTGATACTAGGCGGAAAATCGGCTGAAATGAATAGATCGGAGCCGCCGACCTGGTGCATGGCCTTCAACAGCTTGTGGATGTAGCTTTGGGCTTCTTCGTGCCCGAGAATGGATGACATGCGTGCACCTCGCTAGTACGTTTGTGGGACATTATAGCCAGACCCTATCACCGTAACCGAGCATTGCATATAGGCATCGCCTGTGTTCAAATGAGTCCATGACCCTCACCGAACTTAAATACATCGTCGCTGTTGCGCGGGCGAAACACTTCGGACATGCGGCTGAGGCCTGTTTTGTCGCCCAGCCGACGCTGTCGGTCGCCATCAAGAAGCTCGAAGACGAGTTGGGCGTCGTATTGTTCGAGCGCGGAGGCGCCGAGATTTCCGTGACGCCGCTGGGTGCCCAGATCGTGGCCCAGGCCGAGCGCGTGCTGGAGCAGACCGCCGCCATCAAGGAGCTGGCCAAGCAGAACAAGGACCCGCTGGCCGGTCCGCTGCGCCTCGGCGTGATTTACACCATTGGCCCTTATCTGCTGCCGCCGCTGGTCAAGGCCATGATCGATAACACCCCGCAGATGCCGCTGGTGCTGCAGGAGAATTTCACCGTCAAGCTGCTGGAGATGCTGCGCCAGGGTGAGCTGGATGCGGCCATCATGGCGCTGCCCCTGCCGGAACACGGCATGGCCGTGCAGCCGCTGTATGACGAGCCCTTTGTCGTGGCCATGCCGCGCAACCATCCATGGGCTTCGCGCGACCGCATTCCGGCCGAGGATCTGAAACAGGAAACCATGCTCCTGCTGGGGAATGGCCACTGCTTCCGCGATCAGGTGCTGGAAGTCTGCCCGGAAATGGCGCGCTTCTCCACGCCGGGCAATGGCATGCAGCGTACTTTTGAAGGCTCGTCGCTGGAAACCATCCGCCATATGGTCGCCAGYGGTATCGGCCTGACCGTGCTGCCCCGCGCGTCCGTACCGGATATGGAAGGCAAGGACAGCATGCTGGCTTTCCGCTATTTCGATGATCCGGAGCCGACGCGCCGCGTGGTCATCGTCTGGCGCAAGAGTTTCACCCGCAAGGCGGCGATCGACGCCGTGGTGCAGGCCGTGGCCCAGTGCAAGCTGCCGGGGGTCATCACGCTCAACGGGCACGCGGAGTAAAATACCGGGCTATCGTCACTGATAACCGAGATTTCCGTGCAAGCCACTGCCCAGCCACTCAGCCGCCTCCAACTGTATTTTCGCCTGGTCCGCCTGGACAAGCCCATCGGCACCGTGCTGCTGCTGTGGCCGACCTTGGGCGCACTGTGGCTGGCTTCGGGCGGCGTGCCGGACCTGCGCCTGCTGCTGATCTTTGTGCTGGGCACTTTCCTGATGCGCTCGGCAGGCTGCGCCGTCAACGACTACGCTGACCAGGATTTCGACCGACATGTGAAGCGCACGGCTGAGCGCCCGATCACCAGCGGCCGCATCTCCGGCAAGGAAGCGCTGACGATTGCGGCAGTGCTGGCCATCGTGTCCTTCATGCTGATCCTGCCGCTGAATACGCTGGTCAAGCAGCTGTCGGTGGCTGCAGTGATCATTGCCGGCACTTATCCCTACTTCAAGCGCTTTTTCGCGATTCCACAGGCTTATCTGGGTATCGCTTTTGGTTTCGGCATTCCAATGTCTTATGCCGCCGTGCAGAATTCCGTGCCGGGCTGGGCATGGCTTCTTGTGCTGGGCAATGTATTCTGGTCCGTCGCCTACGACACTGAATACGCGATGGTTGACCGCGACGACGACCTGAAAATCGGCATCAAGACTTCCGCGATCACGTTCGGCCGCTTCGACGTGGCGGCAATCATGCTCTGCTATGCCGGTCAGATCGGCATCTGGATCGCCACCGGCCTGCATTATGGCCTGGGCTGGCCTTTCACCCTGGGCGTGGCCATTGCTACGGGCTGTGCCGTTTATCACTACTTCCTGATCCGTGGGCGCGAGCGTGCGCCTTGCTTTGCCGCGTTCCGCCACAATAACTACCTGGGCGCAGCCGTGTTTGCCGGAATTGCATTGGACTACGCCCTGCGTTGATTAAACTCACCTGTGTGCTGTTCACTTAGACGAGGCGATCATGGACCAAACACCCCAATCCACTCCTAAGCCCAACGGCGGCGGCATGGCCAATGGCAGTACCCATTCCCATAGCGCCGAAAACGCGGAAGCCCGCGAGCGCCTGATGCAAGACCTGAAGCACGCCATCCAGGACGCCGAGCAATGGCTGCGCGGCGCGGCCTCGGCCGGCACGGACGACCTCAATATGGTCAAGGCCAAATTCGAGGACACCCTGCGCACGGCCAAGAAAGACCTGCACAAGCTGGAAGATTCGATGCTCGCCAAAGGCAAGATGGCGGCCGAAGCGACCAACGTCTATGTGCGCGACAATCCCTGGAAGTCCGTCACCATCGGCGCAGCCATCGGCATTGCATTAGGCGTGATCATCGCCCGCAAGTAATGCACGAAGCATCGGCCTGCGACGCCTGGTCTGACGAGCCGCGAGCTTAGTCAGCGGCGCCGAGCTGTTCGCCGAGTTCCTTGCCGCGGGCGGCGGCGGCGTGCAGGGCTTTCACGATGGCGGGCTTCACGCCGCTGTCTTCCATGCTGGTCAGCGCGGCGTAAGTGGTGCCGCCTTTGGACGTCACGCGCTCGCGCAACACCGACACGGAATCAGGCGATTGCGCGGCCAGCTGGGCGGCGCCGGTGAAGGTGGCAATGGCCAGCTGGGTGCCCTGCTCCGCCGTCAGTCCCATTTCAAGGGCGGCCTGCTGCATCGCTTCAATGAAGTAGAACACATAGGCCGGGCCGCTGCCTGAAACGGCGGTCACCGGGTCGATCAGGGATTCATTGTCCAGCCACACGGTGGTGCCGACGGCCTTCATGATCTGGTCCGCTGCGTCGCGCTGCTGCGCCGTCACGCCGGACGATGCCACCATGCCCGTCACGCCCATGCCGATCAGCGCCGGCGTATTCGGCATGGTGCGCACGATAGCGCTGTAGCCACCCAGCCAGCGCGACAGGTCCGCCGCGCGGATGCCTGCTGCAATCGACAGCACCAGCGGCGTGCGTCCCCCCTGCTGCGCGGCCTGCAGCTGCGGCAACACCTGCGCCACCACGTCGCGCATCACTTGCGGCTTCACCGCCAGCACGATCACTTCAGCGCTGGCCACTTCCGCACCGGCTGTCGCCGCCACGGTCACGCCGTACTCTCGCGTCAGCTTTTCCAGCGAGGCCGGATTCGGGTCCACCACATGAATATTGGCGCCGGGCGTCAGCTTGCCGGCCAGGCCTGCGATCAGTGCCGCGGCCATATTGCCGCCACCGATGAAAGCGATCTTCATTATTTATCCTTGGTTGTACTGGCGTGCGCCGAAGATGGCGCTGCCAACGCGAACAATGGTCGCGCCTTCCATGATGGCAGCGCGCATATCGGCCGACATGCCCATCGATAGCGTGTCGAGTTCAATGCCGTCCGCGCGCAGCGTGTCGTACAGTTCGCGCAGCACGCGGAAGGCCGCGCGCTGCTTGTCGAAATCGTCTTCCGGTTCGGGAATGGACATCAGTCCACGCAGCTTCAATCGCGGCAGGCCTGCAATGGAGCGTGCCAATGCCGCCACATCTTGCGGCGCCATGCCGCTTTTGCTGGCTTCACCGCTGGTATTAACTTGCAAACAGACTTGCAAAGGATGCAGCGCCTCGGGACGCTGCTCGTTCAAACGCACCGCAATCTTTTCGCGCTCGATGGTGTGCACCCAATCGAAGTTCTCGGCAATCGGTTTGGTCTTGTTACTTTGAATGGGACCGATGAAGTGCCACTCAAGCGGCGTGCAACCACGGGCTTTCGCGACCGCTGCAATTTTCTCGACGCCTTCCTGCACATAGTTCTCGCCGAACGCACGCTGTCCCGCGATCACCGCTTCGACCACGGCTTCAGGTCCAAAAGTCTTGGAGACGGCCAGTAACTGCACGCTGTCTGCAGGCCGTCCAGCCTGCGAAACTGCTTCCGCGATTGTTTTCGTGACAACTTGCAAGTTCTGAGCGATTGTGGACATAATCAGACGAGGGTTTTCCTAGGCTCAGGGATTATAAATGGACATTTCCGAACTACTCGCATTCTCCGTCAAGAACAAAGCTTCCGACTTGCACCTCTCGGCTGGTTTGCCGCCGATGATTCGTGTGCACGGCGATGTACGCCGCATCAATCTGCCCCCGCTCGAACACAAAGATGTCCACGGCATGATCTATGACATCATGAACGACGGCCAGCGCAAGGCGTATGAAGAAATGCTGGAGTGCGATTTTTCGTTTGCCATTCCCGGCCTCGCACRCTTCCGCGTCAATGCCTACAACCAGGAGCGTGGCGCATCGGCCGTGCTGCGTACCATTCCTTCCAAGATCCTGAGTCTGGAAGAATTGAACGCGCCGAAGATCTTCGCCGAATTTGCGCTGAAGCCACGTGGGCTGGTACTGGTGACCGGACCGACCGGCTCGGGCAAGTCGACCACGCTGGCGGCGATGGTGAACCACCTCAACGAAAACGAGTATGGCCACATCCTGACCATCGAAGACCCGATCGAATTCGTGCACGAATCGAAGAAGTGCCTGATCAACCAGCGCGAAGTCGGCCCGCACACGCTGTCCTTCAACAACGCGCTGCGCTCGGCGCTGCGTGAAGACCCGGATGCGATCCTGGTCGGTGAATTGCGTGACCTGGAAACCATTCGCCTGGCGCTGTCGGCCGCGGAAACCGGCCACCTGGTGTTCGGCACCCTGCACACTTCGTCCGCTGCCAAGACCATCGACCGTATCATCGACGTCTTCCCTGCGGAAGAAAAAGAGATGGTGCGCGCGATGCTGTCCGAATCGCTGCAAGCGGTGATTTCGCAGTCCCTGTTGAAAACCAAGGATGGCTCCGGCCGTGTGGCCGCACACGAAATCATGGTGGGCACGCCGGCAATCCGTAACCTGATCCGCGAAGCGAAGATCGCGCAGATGTATTCCGCGATCCAGACCGGCAGCAACGTCGGCATGCAGACGCTGGACCAGAACCTGACTGAACTCGTCCGCCGTAATGTGATTTCCTCCGCTGCCGCCCGTTCGGCTGCCAAGATCCCCGATAACTTCCCCGGCTAATCCACATGGAACGCGACCAGGCTTCAAAATTCATGTTCGACCTGCTGCGCCTGATGGTCAGCAAAAAGGGCTCGGACCTCTTTATCACCGCAGGCTTCCCGCCCGCCATCAAGATCGACGGCAAGATGACGCCCGTGTCGGCCCAGCCGCTCTCGCCATCGCACACCGCCGATCTGGCGCGTTCGATCATGAACGACAAGCAGACTGCGATGTTCGAGCAGACCAAGGAAGCGAACTTCGCGATCAGCCCCGGCGACCTCGGACGCTTCCGTGTCTCGGCCTTCGTGCAAATGAGTTCCGTGGGCATGGTGCTGCGTACCATTAACTCCGCGATTCCGAAGCTGGACGATCTCGGCCTGCCGGAAGTGCTGAAAGATGTGGTGATGTCCAAGCGCGGCCTGGTGATCAT
>NZ_JBFRDW010000317.1:0-6771 GCF_052113985.1 Pseudoduganella sp. RAF53_2
GTGTTGTCGCTCAGGTAGCCGATGATGGGCTGCACCAGCAAGCCGGTGACCGGCGCGGCGAGCCAGAACAGCGGCAGGTCATCGGGGGAAGCGCCGAGGGTCGCGAAGATGCGGCTGGTGTTGGTGTTCTGCAGTGCGAAGCCGAACTGAATACCGAAAAAGCCGAAGCTCATGTTCCAGAGCTGCCAGAATGTCAGCCTGGGTTTCTTGATTGCGACTTGCATCAGCCTGTCCCCGATTGTTTTGAGTAAATTTGTAGCAAAATAACATGGCGATTTCGGGCTGTCAATTGAGAATTAGCCCTGAAATCGCCCTATTTGTAGTCAGATTACAAAATTACTGACAGTTTCGACTGCATCTGGCTACGTGCCGGAATGACCACTTCCAGCTTGCCCTCTTTCCACTTGAAGGACACCGCTTTGCCGTCCAGCGTCACGCTGCGTGGACGCGCCACGACGTTGTGCGCGGTAAGCGTGTAGCCGCGCTGCTGCGCCTGGGCCGCTTTGCCTACTTCGGTAGCGATGCCAATTTCGAAGCCCTTGGCGTCAGCCGTGCCGCTGAAGCGCACCAGCTCATATTTGCCCTGCTCGAAAGCGTTGGCGGTGGCGCCGTCATCGTCATACAGCTTGCCGGACGACTGCGCCGCGCCGGCGTCGTAGTAATAATGCAGGTCGATGTGCCTGGTGCTGTAGTCGCGCGTGGTCTGCACCACCGGCGCCAGCGGGATGAAGGCGCCGGCGCGCACGAAGGCCGGTATATGTTCCGCCACCGGCTTCACGGTTTCGGTGATGCCGCCGCGGTGGCGCTCGTCGCTGTAGAAATCGAACCACACGCTGCCCTTGTTCGGGAAGTAGACTTCCTTGCGGGTGGCGCCCGGCTCGGTCACCGGCGAGACGAGGAAATCGTGACCCCAGAAGTAAGTGGAAGACAGGCCCGCACCTTCCGCATCCTCAAACAGGATAGGACGCATCAGCGGAATGCCGGTCTGGCTGTTGTCGAAAGCAGCGGTGTAGTTATATGGCAGCATGGCGTAGCGCAGGCGGATTGCGTCACGCGCCAGCGCTTTGGTGCGCGGCTCGCGGAACACCGCTTCGGAAGGCACCTCTTCCTGCGCATGGGGACGGAACACCGGCTGGAATACGCCGTACTGTAGCCAGCGCACGTACAGTTCATCGTCCAGCACCGGATTGGCGAAGCCGCCCAGGTCGGAGTGCATATAGGCCATGCCCTGCATGCCCATCTGCAGCGCGATCTCCAATTGCGATTGCAGGCCACCCCAGCTGCGCGATACGTCGCCCGACCAAGGAATCATGCCGAAGCGCTGCGAGCCCGAATAGCCGGCACGCATCAGGATGAATGGGCGCTCCTGCGGGAACTCTTTGGCATAGCCTTCCGAAATCAAACGCGCCCAGTCGTGGCCGTAGATATTGTGGACCTGGTCGGCGGAACCGGTGGCGTGCTGCAGCGCGCTCGGATGCACCTCAGGTTCACCCAGATCGCCCCACCAGCCGGCGACGCCGTCGGCCTTCAGCTGCTTGTAGATATTCCAGAACCACTGGCGCCCTTCCGGTTTGTACAGGTCGATCAGGCCGGTGTGACCAAAGTAGAAGTCGTAGGTGTAAGGCGCGCCGTCACGCGTGGTGGCGAGCGCCTTGGCATCCACCGCCTGCTGCCAGCGGCTGGAGGTGGTCAGCACGAAGGGCTCGGTGATCACGACCGTCTTCACGCCTTTCTTCGCCAGGTCGGCCGTCATGCTGCGCGGCGTGGGGAAACTGTCCTTGTCCCAGGCCAGATTACCCATCGTGCCCTGCACCGTTTTGCCGAACCAGTACAGGTCCAGCACCACCGCGTCGACGGGGATTTTCTCTTCGATGAACTTGTCGATCACGGCGCGGGTTTCCGCTTCCGTGTGATAGCCGAAGCGGCTGGCGAAATTGCCGAAGGCCCAGCGCGGCGGCAAGGGCTGGTGGCCGGTCAGGCTGGTATAGCTGGCCAGGATGTCATCCCATTTGTCGCCCGCCACCACCTGGTAGGTCTTGCGGCCACCGATGGTTTCGTAGGCCAGCGTGCCGTTCTTTTTGCTGTCGAAGTCCAGGTAGCCGATCTGCGGGTTGTCGAAGTGGATGGCGTACTTCTTCGATGACAGCGCCAGCGGCATGGTGAAGTTCAGCAGCGTGGAGCGGTTGGCGTAGCCGTAGTCCGCCTTGTTATACAGCTGGAAGCGGTTGCCGCGGCGATTCATGCCGACCGCGCGGGCACCAGCGCCGTACAAGGCCTCATCATCGTCCAGCGCGAACTCGATGGTCTCGTTGCCGGCGCCATGGACGTAGCCGCGCTTCTCGGCCACCAGCGGCTTGCCCTTGTAGACATAGCTTATGCGGAAAGGCTGCTTCTCCACGTGCACGGTAATACCGGGCGTCGCGAAGTCCAGCGCCGCGCCACGATCGCTCAGTGTCGATGCAAGCGCCGAGGTGGCCGCCGGCGCGAGCACCACTGCGTGCGAGGACGCATCAAAGCGCTCGCCGTTCGGAATAAAGGTCGTCTCGACGATCGTCGCCGAGTAAGGCTTGATCAGGTATTTGCCGTCGCTAACGGTGATTTCAAGCGTGTTCTGATTCTGCGCAGCGGACACAAAATGGCGATCCGCATTCTGCGCCAACGCGGCCTGGGAGGCCAATGCCAGAAGGGTAAAGGTGAAATGTTTCATGGGCGTCAATGTTATATTAGCGTGCAGTTTCACACATGAGGAGATTGAATTGTTCAAAACTATGACCAAAAAACCGCTGGTGCTGGCT
This sequence comes from Pseudoduganella sp. RAF53_2, assembly GCF_052113985.1. NCBI lineage: Bacteria > Pseudomonadati > Pseudomonadota > Betaproteobacteria > Burkholderiales > Oxalobacteraceae > Pseudoduganella > Pseudoduganella sp. RAF53_2. The sequence goes on from NZ_JBFRDW010000317.1 coordinate 2,796, forward strand.
ACTGCGCTCGCCTTGAGCGCTGGCCTGGCACACGCAGCTGAAGCCCCCAAGAAGGGCAAGGCGACGGCGGCCGATGCGCATAAATTCATCGCAGCGACCGAAGAAAAATTCGACAAACTGGGCGACGATGCCAACCGCGCTGACTGGGTTGCGGCCAACTTTATTACCGACGACACGGAAGCGCTGTCCGCCTACTTCGGCGAACTGGGTCTGGATGCAGCGGGCAAGGCTGCGCTGGAAGCACGCCGTTTCAATAGCCTGAAGCTGTCGGAAGACGATGCGCGCAAACTGAAGCTGCTGCAGCTCACGCTGATGCTGTCCGATCCAAAAGAGCGCGCCGCTTACGCTGCGAAGAAGGCTTCGCTGCAAGGCGCTTACGGTAAAGCCAAATACTGCCCGACCGACGGCCGTCCTTGCATGCCGCTGGGCGAGCTGGAAAAAGTGCTGGCCAACAGCCGCGATCCGAAGCAGCTGCTGGATGCATGGAACGGCTGGCACATGCAGTCGCCTGCTTACAAGAAGATGTACACCGAATACGTCGACCTGTCCAACAAGGGCGCGCGCGAAATGGGCTATGCCGACACCGGCGCCCTGTGGCGTTCGCAGTACGACATGACCCCGGAGCAGTTCTCGGCAGAGATGGAACGCCTGTGGCAGCAAGTGAAGCCGCTGTACGACTCGCTGCATGAATACGCGCGCTACAAGCTGCGCGAAACCTACGGTCCCGACGTGGYGCCGCTGACCGGCCCGATTCCGGCTCACTTGTTCGGCAATATGTGGACCCAGACCTGGGACAATATCTATCCAGTGCTGATGCCCGCAACAGGCGCCAGCAAGTTCGACCTGAGCAATGTGCTGGAAGGCCGCAAGACCACGGCCAAAGAGATGGTGCAGTACGGCGAGCGCTTCTACACCTCGCTCGGTCTGCAGAAGCTGCCGGACACCTTCTGGACCCGTTCCCTGCTGGTGAAACCGCAGGACCGTGAAGTGGTGTGTCACGCCTCCGCATGGCAGCTGGATGGCAAGGATGATGTGCGCATCAAGATGTGCATCCGTCCGACCGCCGAAGAGTTCACCACCATTCACCACGAACTGGGCCACATCTACTACGACCTGGCGTACAAGAACCAGTCCAACCTGTTCCGCAACGGCGCCAACGACGGCTTCCACGAAGCGATCGGCGACACCATTGCGCTGTCGATCACGCCTGACTATCTGAAGAAGGTCGGCCTGATGGACCAGGAACCGGATGCCAATGCCGATATGGGCGAGCTGCTGAAGCGCGCGCTGGCCAAGGTGGCCTTCCTGCCGTTCGGCTACTCGGTGGACAAATGGCGCTGGGATGTCTACTCCGGCAAGACCAAGCCGGCCGACTACGACAAACACTGGTGGGAACTGCGCGAGCAGTACATGGGGGTGAAGCGTCCGCTGCCACTGCAGGCTGACGGTTTCGATGCAGGCGCCAAGTACCACGTCGCTGCCGACGTGCCTTACGCGCGCTACTTCCTGGCTGACCTGCTGCAGTTCCAGTTCCATCGCGCGCTGTGCCGCGAGGCTGGCTACACGGGTCCTCTGCATAAGTGCTCCATCTACGGCAGCGAAAAGGCAGGCAAGAAACTGCAAGCCATGCTGACCATGGGCACCAGCAAGCCATGGCCGGAAGAACTGAAAGCCATCAGCGGTGAAGACAAGATCGACGGCAATGCGCTGATCGAATACTTCGCTCCGCTGAAGACCTGGCTGGACGAGCAAAACAAACAGCTGGCCGCCAAGGCCAAATAAAACCAACGGCATAAAACGGGTGGCTGCCACGACGTGGCAGCCACCTGCTTCACGCTGTAGGTTCAAAAAAAATCGGGGGCAGCGGCCCCCGATTTTCTTTTGTCCTGACAGATCAGAACTTGTAGTTCGCGCCGAACAGCACGGTGCGGCCATACTTCTGGTATTCCAGCTGCTGGTTCTTGTTGCCGTTGTAGGTTTCGTACGCTTCGTTGGTCAGGTTGTTCACCTGCAGCAGCAGGCCGATACCTTTCATCGGACCGCTTTCGAAGGTGTAGCCCAGCTGTGCATCGATCACGCGCTCGCCGACAACATAGCGCAGGGTACGTTCTGCGGCGAAGTTGCTGATCTCACCCACGAAGTCCGAACGCTGACGCTGGCTCACGCGAGCTTCGAAACCGTTCTTCTCGTAGTACACGGTGATGTTGCTGACGTTCTTCGACAGACCTGGCAGCGTGATGTTGGAACCGATATTGCTGCTTGGGTCCTGGATCGCGATGCTGCTCTTGTTGTACGAGTAGCTGCCGCTCACGCCGAAGCCGTCCAGCACTGGGGTCAGCATATTCAGCGGCAGGGAAGCCGTGAATTCCAGACCTTTCAGCTGGCCACCGTTGCCGTTGTATGGCGCGGAGTAGTTACCGATCGGGGTGATGGCATTGGTACCAGGGATCTGCGCCGAGAAGTCGTGCTGCATCGTCTGGGTGTAGATGTAGGTATCCAGGTGCTTGTAGAAGCCAGCCAGTGCCACATATGCCTTCTTGCCGAAGTACTTCTCATACGAGATGTCGAAGGCCTTGGCGCGCCATGGGTCCAGCTGCGCGTTGCCGCCGCTGCCGCTTGGCTTGAAGTCGTTGGTGCCGACGTTGAAGTCCAGTGCGGAACGCAGCTGGTCAACACGTGCACGGGCGATCTGTTTCGCAATCGCCAGACGCAGGGTCTGATCGTTCTCGAAGCCGAACGCCAGGTTCATGCTAGGCAGGAAGTCGTTGAAGCTCTTGCCATCGTGGATAGGCTTGACCTGGCTGCCCGGAGCGGCGGTGCCGTCCCAGTAGTTTGCTTCCGAGGACTGGTTGGTGTGCTGAACTTGCAGACCAACGTTACCACGCATGGTCACGGCGCCGAAGTCGTGCTCCAGATTAGCCTTGGCGTAGGTGGTGGTGATCTTCTCGTACACGTTCCACGCTTTGGCGATCAGGTAGCTCTGATCCGAGGTTGGAGCAAACACCATGTACTTGTTCACCACGGCAGGCACGTTCCACGCTGGGATCATGCCCAGGCCGGCGAAGCCCAGATCAACCTTCGAATATTCCAGGTCCGACGAGATGGTCGATGGATCTCCCTTCAGGTTGATATTGCCTTCAGGCTGGGTCTTCTTCTTCGAACGGTCGGAGTAGTGGATGCCGACGTCAAAGCTGGTGATCCAGTTTTCGATCGCGCCAGGCGCATCGATCTTGGCGGCCAGCTTGAAGCCATTCAGCTCGTCTTCCACGTGCGGCGTCTTGCCGTAGCCGGAACCGTAGATGGTGTTACGCACGTACAGGGTCGCCGGGTTGCTGTAATCGCGGCCCGGAGTCATGGTCGGGAAGCCGCCGCTGGTGAAGTGCAGGTTCACGGAATCCAGGAATGGATCACCGGCTGCGTTGCTGATCTGGGTATTGTTTTCCAGGCTCAGTTCATCCTTCTTGGCGGTCGAGTGGCTGATGTCGGTGATCAGGGTCACGCCGTTCAGACGCCATTCGTTGTTCCAGCCCACAGCGCGGATATCGTCGCGGCGCTTGTCGTACATGCCGCGGATCAGTGGGTACACGCCGGTCGCAGTGCCGCCACCCAGGGCGCCATTGTTCAGGGTCACGCCGGTAAAGTTCAGGCCTGGGGTGTAGCCGCCGTTGTAGCCGCCGATATGGGTTTCGAACTGGTTGGCGGTGTCTTCATGCTTGAACACGGACGCGTACACGTCGATCATGGACGTGAAGGTCTTGGTCGGACGGTACTGCAGTACGCCCATCACGCCATCGCGCTTATCGTAGCCGCTACGGCCCAGAGCTTTGATACCGTCGGTGATGTAGGTACCGGTTGGTACGCCTGGACGGTCTTCTTTTTTCCAAGGCTCATACACGCCGGTTTCATTGTCCAGCACTGGGGAATCCAGGTGAGCGAAGCCAATTGCCACGCCGACGGTGCGGTCCATGAACTGGTC
>NZ_JBFRDW010000318.1:0-6766 GCF_052113985.1 Pseudoduganella sp. RAF53_2
CGCCCAGTACAGTGAGCGCGGTAGACCAGGCATCCGCTGCCATCGCCTGTTCATGGACGACGGTCACGGATGCCACATTGTTCGCAATCGGCGCGCCGGTGCGCGTGTCGATGGTGTGCGCGAAGCGCCGCTCGTCGCGCATGAAGTAGCGGCGGTAATCGCCCGAGGTGGCGACCGCAAGGCCATGCAGCGCGACGGCGRTGTCGGCCACGCCCGCAGCCGGCGTTTCAAGCGATACCCACCACGGCTGGCCGTCAGGCTTGAAGCCCGCGCCGCGCAATTCACCGCCCACTTCAACCAGATAGTGATGTATGCCCTGCCCTTCCAGCCACAGCGCCAGCGCATCCACGCCATAGCCTTTCGCCACGGCCGACAGGTCGAGTTGAATGCCGCCGGGCTGGAAAGCGCGGCGGCGCGGCCGGTCCAGCTCTACCTCGCGCATCGTCAGACGTTCGCGGGCATACGCCACCTGCTGCCCGCTCGGCGGCTCGAATCCCGGCTCGTCATAACGGCGCGCGGGACCGAAGCCCCACAGGTTCACCAGCTCGCCCGCGCAGGGATCGCAAGCACCGTCCGACAGGCGCGATACGTTCATCGCATACGCCAGCACGGTAAAGAAGGCTTCAGGCAGCGTGTGCCAGGTGCCAGCGCCCGAACGATTGAAGCGGCCCAGGTCCGAGTCCGGCTCCCAGTGGCTCATCTCGGCCACAACCGCATCGAGCTGCTGCTGCAAGCCCCGCTGCAGCCATGGTGCATCGGCGCCCAGCACCACGCGCGCCGACCAGGTGGTGCCCATTGTCTCGCCACGGAAGTCATGAACGCGCCCTTCCGCCATCGGCGTTTCAGCCGAAATGGCAGGCGGCAGCAGGACGCGTCGTGTACTCATCTTCGTGTGCTCATCTATTACTGAGGCAGCACTTCCACCGTTGCAGCGTACGTCACGCGGCGCGGCGGCATTTGCGGCGGCTGGCCCGGCTGGGCTGGCGGCATCGCAGGCCAGCTGCTGGTGACCAGATACATGCCCGCAGCCGGAATGGTGAAGGTGATTTCGCCTTTCGCATCGGTGTTCTGGCGAATCTCGCCCAGCGTGCCGCGATAGCGCACACCGCCCGGAATCATGCTGAAGGCCTGATTGGCCGCAGGCTTACCGTCCAGCAGGAAGCGCCAGGTGGCCTTCTCGCCCGCACGCATATCGTTCGGATGGGTGACCGGCACCAGCTCCAGGCCCACACCGGTCGGCTTGAATACGGCGTCGTCGGTCTTGTTCGCGCTGGCGAACGTCTCCAGGCGGCTGTCGGTACGCGACACTTTCAGCTCTTCCGCATTGGCCGGCACTTCTTTCGCCATCTCGGCTTCGTTGCCGCGCCAGCGTTTCGTTTCGCCATTGACTTTCCAGCTGGCGAACACGCTCTGCGACACCAGCGCCACCTTGTAAGTGCCTGGCTTGGCCATCTTCACGTCGAAGGTCGAGCGCATCTTGCCGGTGCTGGCATTTTCCAGTGGCACGGTGGCGCCGTCCGGGCCGGTGACAGTGATGCCATCCAACTTGACCGGCAAATGGTCGATATCGAACAAGCCCTCCGAGACGGCCGCGTCGACCRTAATCCAGGGCTCTTTCGCTTCCACATAGGTAGACGATGGCAGCAGCCATGGCTTGTGGGCGTGCGCGCTGACGGCAGCACCAGCCAGTGCCAGTGCGATCAGGGTTTTAGCGAATTTCATGGCCGGTCCTTATGGCTTGAGTTGAACAACCACGTTGCCCACTTCTTCCTTGCCCTTGGCAGGAATGTTCTGCGCCGACTTCGGCGGCCAGGCCACAGGCACCTTCACGACTTCGCGGCCACCCGCTTCGCGCGCAACTTCCACCAGCACGGTGTACTCGCCGGCCGGCAGCTTGGCCAGCGTGTCTTTCGCGCCGGGGAAGGTCAGCGTGTGTTCACCAGGGCTGCGGGTGGCGCCGCTCACGCCATCCATCGGCATCTGCACATCGCGGCCGGACTTGCGCCACCACTGGCGCATATCCTTCAGCCACTTGCTGCCCGCGTTGTCCTTCTTCTTCACGTCGTACAGCACGGCCAGATTGCTTACCACTTTCTGGTCCGAGTTTTCCAGCCAGGCCGCCACATAAGGACGGTGGTATTCGGCGACGTTCAGTTGCGGGATGTCGAGCTTGAGCGCCAGGTCGGCGGCCATCGCATTGGCGCTGGCCAGCGGCACGGCGAGAGCGATGGAATAGTGAAGTTTCATGGTGGTCCTTAATGAATGAACAGCAGAGCAATAACGAAGGGGATCAGCACGCCCAGCCCGACCATCGGCCAGGTGAACGGCCGCTTGGCCGCGTGGAACTTCAGGATCAGCAGGCCGGTAACGCAGAACACCAGGCAGGACACGGCGAAAATATCGATGAACCAGTTCCAGGCCGCGCCGGTATTGCGGCCTTTGTGGACATCGTTCAGCCACGAGATCCAGCCACGGTCGGTGTTTTCGAACTCCGCCGCGCCGTCATCGAGGCCGATGCGCACCCAGGCATCGCCGCCGGCTTTTGGCAGCGGCAGATAGACTTCATCGGATGCCCATTCGGCGGTGCGACCGCCTGCCTGAAGCGACCAGGTAGCGAGCAGCCAGCGCTCCGCCGCTGCCGGCAGCGGGGCTTTGTCGCCGTCATGGCCGCTGGCGAAGGCTTTGAGTTCCTTCAACAGCGGCGCCGGCGCCATGGCCTGCTGGCGGACGACGGAGGGCTTGGCTTCGATCTGGCTGGCGTGGTTCAGCGTTATGCCCGTGATGGCGAAGAGGAACATGCCCAGCAGGCACAGCGCGGAGCTGATCCAGTGCCACTGGTGCAGGTTCTTCAGCCACACGGCGCGCGACGCTGCCTGGGCTTGCGTAAGGTCTGGACCGCTCAATGTTGTCGCTTTCAAATATGGTGTGCCAGACATCATATCACTTGTAAATGCAATTGAGAACCATTATCATTTGAATCCCCAATCAATAAGCCAGCCACTCCCCTGACGGGGCGCCAGCCCTCAACACGTCAGAACGGAGAAAACGTTGAAAAGCATTCAGAGCCGCAAGCACAGCGCGGCAGCACAGCCCCTGCTCACGCAATCCCTGATCGCCATGGCGGCCATTGGCATGCCTGCCGCCGCGCAGGCGCAAAGCAGCGAAAAGACCATGGCCGAAGTGCAGGTCCAGGCCAGCGCCGATGCGCCATACAAGGCCGAGAAATCATCCTCGCCAAAACTGACCCAGCCGCTGGTGGATACGCCACAGACGGTGTCCGTCATCAAGAAGGAAGTGATCCAGGAACAGGGCGCGACGTCCATCGTGGAAGCGCTGCGCAATACGCCAGGCATCACGCTGCAGCTGGGCGAGAACGGTTCCACCAGCGCCGGCGACACTTTCCAGATGCGCGGCTTCAGCGCGCAGGGCTCGCTGTTCGTGGACGGCATTCGCGACCTGGGCGCCATCACGCGCGACGCTTTCAACATCGAGCAGATCGAAGTAGCGAAAGGTCCGGCCGGCGCCGACATCGGCCGCGGTGCGGCAGGCGGCTACATCAACCTGGTAAGCAAGCTGCCGACGCGGGAAGAAATGATCGCCGCCACTGCCAGCTACAACACCGGCAACAACAAGCGCGTGACCGCCGATATCAACCGCAATTTCGGCAGTAGCGGCGCCTTCCGCCTGAACGCAATGGCGCAGGACGGTGGCCAGCCCGGCCGCAAGGTGATCGACAACCAGAGCCACGCCATCGCGCCATCGATCGCCTGGGGCCTTGGCACACCGACCCGTTTTTACCTGTTCTCGCAGCACGTCCGCCAGGACAATACGCCGGATGGCGGCATCCCGACGGTGGGACTGGAAGGCTTCTACAACGCCAGCGCCGCCCTGCGCAACGCACCGCGCGTGGACCGCAACACCTGGTACGGCTACAGCACCGACTACGAGAAGGCCGATGCTGACATGGTCACCGCCAGGATCGAGCACGAGCTGGCGCCGAACACCACGCTGACCAATACCACGCGCTGGGGCCGTTCCAAGATGGACCGCATCCTCACCGGCATCAACACGCTGACCGCGACCGGCGCGCCAGAAACCTGGACCGTCTCCCGTTCCCGCCAAAGCGTGCTGCAGGAGAACCGCATCCGTGCCAACACCACCAATATCGTCAGCGAAATCGGCGCGCACACCATTTCCGCCGGTCTGGAGCTGCTGAGCGAGGAACAGATTTCACCTGCCCGCACGGGCCTTGGCAGCCCGGTCGCCCCGGCCACCACCCTGGTCGCCAACCTCTATCACCCGAATCCGAACGACACGCTCAGCGCCTACAACCCGCAGCTGACCGGCGCCTTCACGCAAGGCCAGACTGACACGGTCGCAGGCTATATCTTCGACGCCTGGAAGCTCACGCCGCAGTGGCAATTCACCGGCGGCGTGCGCGCCGAGCATTACAGCACCGAGTCGAATGCCGCTACACTGACCGGCACTTCACTGATCGGCAGCCGCATCGAAAAATCGGACAACCTATACAGCTTCAAGGCGGGCGCGCTGTATAAGCCGGCAGAGAATGGCAGCATCTACCTGGCCTGGGCCAATTCGCAAACGCCGCCGGGCAGCGCCAACTTCTCCCTGAGCGCCGCGGCCGGCAATATCAACGGTCCCGGCATGGYCCCGCAAAAGACCACCAACGTCGAACTGGGCACAAAGTGGGATGTACTGGAAAAACGCCTGGCGCTGACCGCCGCGCTGTACCGCACCGAGAACAAGAACGAGATCACGCAGCTGGACGCGGCCACCAACACCTACTCGCAATTAGGCAAACGCCGCGTAGAAGGCGTGGAACTGGGTGCGGTGGGCCAGCTGACCAGCAACTGGCAAATCATCGCGGGTCTGGCGACCATGGACACCAAGATCATCGAAGGCACGACCGGCAATAATGCCGCCGGTGCAGCAACACGCTGGTCGCCTGATCTGAGCGCCACGCTGTGGACCAGCTGGCAGCCCACCGGCCAGCTGACCATTGCCGGCGGCGCGCGTTACCTGTCCAGGCAAAAGCGGGTGATCGATCCGAGCGTCGACATCGCTCTGCAGAACCTGCCGGCGATTCCGTCCTACGCGGTGGCGGACGCGATGGTGCGCTACAAGCTGAACAAGAATGTCGATCTGCAGTTGAATGTCTACAACCTGTTCGACAAGCTCTACATCAGCACGCTCAACAATAGCGGCGCGCGTGCCGCGCTGGGTGCTCCGCGCTCGGCACAGCTGAGTGTGAGTGTGATGTTCTAAGGAGGGGCAGGCGGGCCCGTCGGCCCGCCTTACTTTCTTACACGCCGGAACTGGCTTCCGGTCCGGGCGCACCACCTTCGCTGCCGAGTTCGCCGCCTTGCCGTGAACCCTGGCCGGTGCTTTGCCGGTTGCCTGGAAGTGGACGGTCAGCCCGGCGTACCTGGCCTTCCGGAACAGTGGTGTTGCTGATCTCGGGATGCCCGGTATCCACCAGCACGAAGGTTTGCTGGCTGTCGGTATCCTTGTTTGCTTTATCAGGCCGGGTCATATGGCCTCCTGCTTTACTGCCGTGTCACCTGAACCGTTAGCTCAGCTATTGTCGCCGCCTTGCTGGCTGCCGGGATTGCTGGCCGGGTTGACCTGATTGGTCTGTTCAGCCTTGTTTGCGCTGCCGCGCGCTCCGCTCTGGCGGTTGCCATCGTTTTTGTGGCTCATACTGCCTGCACGACGCGCCTCTTCGGACGTGAACTCGTGCGCAGTGCCCTTCTCGTGTGCCGCGCGGCCGCCTTCCGAGGCGATCTCACGCTGCCGCTGCGGGTCCATCGATGCAAAGCCGCGAGCGCTTTGCTTGTTGCCACCTGCATTGCCCTCTTTGCCACCTCGATTCCCGCCTTGGTTTGATGAAGCCATGATCCTTCTCCCTGAACATGAATTCCATTTAAAAAAATACTCCCTGCCCAACCGCTTAACCGACCAGCGACGATCAATTTTTTCAGATCACGATCGGGCAAGAAGAGCGCTCATGTTAGTTCAAGCACTGTACAGGTAATATAGGACGTTCACAGCTACAAATGTAGGATATCGCCTACCAAATTTCGATTGGGAAAATTAATCCATCGGCGACGAGATAGACCCGATCAGTGGCAAGCGGAATTAAAGCGTGCCCGCCAGTAAAGGCTCCGTACGAAGGCAGTATTGCGCGACGTTCACCGAGCATGAAGCATGGCAAGCGTACCGATTCGCGTCTTGTGTTCAGGTGATAGACCGGGTGCACATGCCCTGCGATCACATATTTTTCCGACGCTAAATCAGGGTGATGGCACAGCGCGAATGGGCCGCATTCGAAAGGCTCATCGACCATCGCGATACGCAGCAGTTCCGACGGGTCGCCAGCGTGGTGGTCATGATTGCCGCGCACCAGCAGCAGTTCCAGTTCAGCATGACGTTCACGCCATTGCAGCATCGCCTGTAAAGTGGCCGGCGCCTGCGCCGCCTTCGCATGCAGGAAGTCGCCGAGGAAGATGATGCGCCTGATGGCGTAGGCCGCAAGCAGCGCATCGAGTCCTGAAATATTTTCACTCGTTGTCCCACGCGGGACTGGAACGCCTAATGCGCGGAAGCTGGCGGCCTTGCCGAAGTGGATGTCCGCCACCATCAGCGTACGTTCGCGTGGCCAGTACAGGGCTTTCTCCGGCAGCAGCAAGACTTGTTCGCCGGCGATTTCGGTGGCACAGGCATTCATGGACCGGCCGCTTTCTCC
>NZ_JBFRDW010000319.1:0-6756 GCF_052113985.1 Pseudoduganella sp. RAF53_2
CGCAAGGCCCGGCCGCGCGCGCGCCGACCGCGGACGAGCAAAAGCTGATCACCCAAATGGCCAAGCAGCTGCTGAAGCGTCAGAACGTGCCGCCACACTACATCGCTCTCCTGCTGGGCAAATTGCAGACCGGCCTACAGCGCCAGCAATCGCAGGCTGTGTTAGCGCTTCCGGGCAAAACCAGGCCGTTGTTATTTGCCAGCTATGCGCTGGACTGGACGCTTGCGAATCYGCGCGGCAGCTTCTCGCTCACCTTCATCGCCGAACCGAATGACACCGGCGTCTACATCCCAACCTACCGCGACTTCGACAATATCGAGGGCGAAGGCAGCGGCGAAACGCGCAAGTTCCTGGCCAATGTGGACCTGAACGGCGATGGCAGCGATGAACTGATCCTGTCCGCGACAGGCGGCGAGCACTGGTGGTACGAAGTGCTGTCGCGCGTGAACGGCAAGTGGACGCTGGCTGCAAAAGGCGGTGGCGGCGGCTGCTAAGCGGGACGTGCTAAGCGGGACGCAACACCTGTCCCATCACGCCATTGCGAAAATACCGCAACTGCGTCAGCGATAGCTGCATCGGCTCATCCAGAATCGGGAACAGCGGCAGTCCGCTGCCCAGCGCCAGCGGATGCACCAGCAAGCGAAACTCATCCACCTGCCCTGCCCTGATCAGCGCCTGCGCCACGCTGGCACCGCCGTGYGCAACCAGATCGCTTCCCGGCTCGCGCTTGAGACGCGCCACCGTCTGCTCTAGCGGACCTGGCAAGGATACGGTAGCAGGCGTCGGTACGAAATCACCCCGCGTCAGTACCAGCAAAGGCGCGGCGCGGAAGCCCAGCGCGCACGGCCCTTCGCTCCAGCGTGCAGAAATCTCCAGCAGTGAATCGCTGCCTACCAGATGCACGCCCGCACCTGTCAAGCCGTCGGCGAGCCAGTGCTGGACATCCTCGTCCAACCCGGCCCCAATCCACCCGGTTTCACCATTGATGCCCGCCACGAAGCCGTCGGCGGACAGGGACATTGTCAAAATCAGCTTGCGCATTGCATTCTCCATAGCGGTCTGTTACCGCTACGACGAACCACAAAGCGCAAAATCGACAATAGCTCACATGCCTACGTCACCATACGGCCCCGCCACCACGACCACATAGCCGTCCGGGTCGCGCAGCCAGATTTCGCGGTGCTGGGCATTGGTGTTTTCCTTGGGGCCTTCCACAACGTGGGCATTGGCGCGCGACGCGCGGTCGACAGCATCGTCGAATTCGTCGGTCCAGAACCACAACAGCACGCCGTTGCCGTAGGGGCGTTTTTCGGGATCGCCCATGTGCGGATGGTGGTGCGCCTCCCAATGGTGCAGTTGCAGCACCAGTTTGCCGTCGTTCAGGAGCATTTCGTACTCGTTGCCACCGTGCCCACTCTTTAGGCCAAGCGCTTTCTGGTACCAGCGGCTGCTGGCTTCAACGTTGCTGACGGCTATCAAAGGTTGCGGTTGCATGGCACACTCCTCTTGACGGACGAGTGCCAAGGATACCACTGCGCAAGGCACCAGGAAAACTCCGGCACGAGGAAAAGCCACAGCAGCGGTGCACCAGTTTGAGCCAGCGCCCATGCCATCCATGCACTGCAAAGCAGGCGTGCCGCGCCGTCATACAGCCCGTATTGCGGCTGCGGATTACGCAGCCGCAGCATCGACCACACCATGACCAGACTGCCCATCAGTCCTGCGAACAGCACCTGGAAGGCCGAGAATGGTGGCAATGGCAAGCCGCCCAGCGCGGCATTGATCGCCGACAGCTGGCCGTGCGCAATTGCGAAAGTCCACGGCGTGGCAAAGGGAAAAGTGACCAGTAGGTCGTACAGCGCGCTGGCGCGCACAATGCGGAGGTAAGTTTCGGTTTTCATGCTCCGCATGCTAAAGCCTGGAGTACACTCCAGGGTCAAGCACTTTTGGAGACTGCCATGCAGATTGGCGCCATCGCCGAAGCTACCGGCATCAGCCGCGACACCTTGCGCTTTTACGAGAAGCGCGGCCTGCTGCGCGCGCGCCGCAACAGCAATGGCTATCGCGACTATCCGCCGGAAGCGGTGGACTGGCTGCGCTACATCCGCACCGCGCAATCGCTCGGATTCAGCCTGGCGGAAATTGAGGCGGATCTGCCGCTGCTGTCGGCGCCAGATGCATCGGCGGATACGCTGCGTGCCGCGCTGGCCGCCAAGCTGGATGAAATCGACCGCCGCATCGCCGGCCTGCAGGAGCTGCGCGGTGAACTTGCGCGAAGGCTCGATGTCGGCATGGCGAACTGCCCGCTGCGCCCTTAATCGGGCAAATGGCTGCTGAGCTGTTCGGCAAATTTCTCGGCTGCGATGGACAGCGTCCGCCCCTTCAGCTTTCCAAGAACGACTTTGATGTGATCGATGTCCTGCGTGCTGATCGGCCGCGCGCAAATCCGCTTGTCGCCAAGCGGCATGCCACTCAGCGCCACAAAAGTGATGGCAGACTCGCGCAGAACGAAGCTGCGCAGGAATTCAATCGAGCCGGATTCCACCGCCACCTCAGGCTGGATCTGGTGCCGGTAGATCCACTCGTCCAGTAGCGCACGCACCGCGAGGGCCTGGCTGGGCATGGCAATCGGATGTTTGAAGCAATCCCGCAGGCGGACCGTTTCCTTGTGCGCCAGCGGATGGGATTTGCTCATCACGGCACACAGCGGCTGTTTTTTGACCAGCATTTCCTGCATATCCGCTGACGGCGGCGGATCGATCAGCAGCGCGAGGTCGGCTTCGTAATTGGTCAGGGAGCTGATGCCCAGGAAGTTGTCGCGGATCTCCACAGTGAACGACACGTGCGGGTAATGCTTGCGGTAGGCCGCTATCTCATCCGGCAAGATGCCGTCGATGAAGGATTGGGCGGCAGCCACTGTAACGTGGCCGCGGCGGATACCCGCCAGATCCGAAAGCTGGGTGCGCAGCCGTTCGAAATCCGCATTCTGATTCTGGATATGGTGCAGCAGCAGATCCCCTGCCTCATTCAGGCGCATGCCTTGCGGCAGGCGCTCAAAAACCGGCGTTCCCAACTCCTCTTCGAAGTCCTGAATTCTGCGCGTCAGCGCCGATGGCGTGATGTGCAGATGGTCGGCCGCCTGACGTATGGACCCGATGCGCGCCACTTCCGCGATGAAGCGGTAAATCTGAAGATGTCTCATGCGTTCGATTTTACGCAACGGATCGTTGAAAATCGAGCACTAGACTGCAACACACACGGCTCCTATAGTTCAGCGTTGATTTGCAAGGAAACGCACGTGAACAAGAATCCAGCACCATCGATCAGCCCCGGACTGACGATCATCATGGCCATTGCCTGTGGCCTCTCGGTCGGCAATATCTATTACAACCAGCCCATGCTCGGCATCATGGGCGACAGCTTCCCCGACCATCGCGCCCTCGTCGGCTTTGTGCCAACGGCGACCCAGCTTGGCTACGCCCTGGACCTGCTGCTGGTCGTGCCGCTGGGCGACCGCTTTGAGCGGAGGCGCCTGATCGTGATTCAGTTCGCAGTGCTGGCGCTGTCGCTGGCGGCGGTGGCGCTGGCGCCGGACGCGTGGTCGGTGGTGATTGCGTCCGTATTTGTCGGCCTGACGTCCAGCGTGGTGCAGCAGATCCTGCCGTTTGCGGCCGAGCTGTCCGCGCCCCATCGTCGCGGCGCCACGATCGGCATTGTGATGAGCGGCCTGCTGTGCGGCATTCTGCTGGGACGTGCTTTTGCCGGCGTAGTGGCCGTGCATTTCGGCTGGCGCGCCATGTTCTGGCTGGGATTGATGCTGGCGATCCTGGTCGGCGCGGTGCTGGCTTGCGTCTTGCCGAAAAGCCCGGCCAAAACCCGCGCAAGCTACGGCGAGCTGCTTCTTTCACTGGCCACGCTGTGGCGCGAGGTGCCGCAACTACGGCGCGCGACCATGATCCAGGCTTGCGTGTTCGCTTCCTTCAGCTGCTTGTGGACCACGCTGGCCCTTCATCTCGACGCCAATTATCATCTCGGCGCGGACGTTGCCGGCATGTTCGGCATCATTGGCGCCGTCGGCGTGCTGTTTGCGCCGTTCGCCGGCAAGATCGCCGACCGGCGCGGGCCGCATTTTGTGATCGGACTGGCCGGCGCGACGGTCACGCTGTCCTGGCTGGTCTTTGGCGTCTGGGGCTCGGTGGCGGGACTGGTCGCGGGCGTGGTGCTGCTCGACTTCGGTGTGCAGGGCTCGCAAGTCTCGAACCAGCACGTGATCCAGGCACTCAGCCCCGAGGCACGCAACCGCCTGAACGCGACGTTCATGAGCGGCACCTTCCTCGGCGCCGCGGCTGGATCGGCAGCCGCGAGCCTGGCCTGGGAGTTCGCAGGCTGGAATGCCGTGTGCGCGCTGGGTGCAGTGTTTGCGGCATTCGCCCTCGGTGTGCACGCTACCGGGGTACGTACTGCATCCAGCAGAAGCTCAGGGTGCGCATAATTTTCGGCGTGCCATAGGCAGGAGGCATGAGTGCATCCTTAGCCGAGCAACTTGAATTCTGCGCTCATGGCGAGGTCGCGTGTTGCGCGCAGCTGGATGTAGTCCGGCGAGCGGTACCAGGCCAGTGCGGCATCCTGGCTTGGAAATGCGAGGACCACCGCACGCTGATATCTGATGTCGTGTGCATCCAGACCTTGCAGCGGCCCGCGCGCGATGACTTCACCGCCATGCCGAGCAATCAGCAGCCCCACCGCGGACACATATTCGCTGAGCGCCGTCGTGTCCTTCACATTGAATTCCGCAATGACGAAGGCAGTCATGATGCAAAGCTCACGCTGATTTCGGCAATGCGGCGGCCCAGGCGCGCTGCCGTTTGCAGGTCGGACTCCAGCATGCCTTCCGCACCCTGATCGGCGTTGGCTTGCGCCATCGCACCGGAGAAGCTGCCCAGCCGATTCAGATCATTCACGGAACCATTACTGTTGTTATTCCCCGGCGGGAGATCCAGGCCAACCCAGATCATGGCGTGCTGGTTGGCGAACACCATCATCTGCAGCAGCGAATTAAGCTTGTCGCCCGACTGCGACGCCGAGGTGGTGAAGCCGCCAGCCACCTTGTTCTTCCAGGCCTGGCCAAACCACGCCTTGGCACTCGCATCCATGAATCCCTTGAATGGCGCGGACACGCTGCCCATGTAGGTCGGCGCGCCGAAGATCATGGCATCGGCATCGGCCAATTCCTGCCAGGCTGCGTCGTCGAGCGCTTCGACCGGGTAGAGTTTCGCATCCACGCCGCTGACTTGTTCGACGCCGAGCCCCACTGCCTCAGCCTGGCGCGCGGTGTGTCCGTAGCCGCTGTGATAGACGATTGCGATCTTTTTCATTTTACGGAGCCCAGGAATTCGTCGATAGTGATGGTGGCGTGGCCAAAGGTCGGATACGAAATATCCAGTGCTGCGCGGTGCGCGGCTTCGGTGAAYTCCGCGACGCCGTCGGACAGGAAGGTCACATGGAAGCCCGCTTCCAGTGCGTGACGGCCGGTGCCTTCCACGCAGGTGTGCGAGGTCAGGCCGGCAAGCACCACGCGCTCGATGCCATTGGCCCGCAGCTGCTGCTCAAGGTCGGTTCCGACGAAGGAGTCGAACATGCGGTGCTGGCTGATGATGATGTCGCCCCCTTGTGGCTTCAGGGGTTCGTAGAAATCGGCGCCCCAGCTACCCTTCCAGAAGACCTGCTTTTCCAGGCCGAACTGGAAACGCGGATGGACATGGTGCACGTCATCGAAGCTGTGCTCATCGACGCCGTGCGGCGAGTAAAAGATTTTGACGCCGGCGGCGCGGGCGCCTCGCAGCAGATGCTGGAGTTTCTCGATCAAGTTTGTCTGCTCGACCATTGGCGCGATCATGCCGTGCAGCTTGCCTTCGTCGGCAAGGAAATCGTTCAGCACGTCGACCAGAACGATGGCAGTAGTTGGGGCTGGATAGGCGTTCATATTCATCTTTCAAATATCTTGCTTGCGGCGGGGTGCCGCTTGCCTGACACAAGTCTAGGTTACGAACCAGCGTGTTACTATGCTCTCCGTTCGAATTAGACTTATTTGAAATTCAAATGAATGATCGCTTCCAGGAGCTGACCGTCTTCGTTCGCGCCGCCACGACCGGCAGCTTTTCCGCAGCTGCGCGCGAGCTTGGCCTGTCGCAGCCTTCTGTATCACGCATCATCTCCGAGCTGGAGGAGCGCCTCGGCGCGCGGCTTTTGTTGCGAAGTACGCGCAAGGTGGTACCCACCGACGCAGGCGAATCATTCCTGCAGCATGCGGGCCAGATCCTGGCCGATCTGGAGCGGGCGGATGAACTGGCGCGGAATATGGACAGCGTCGAAGGCATCCTGCGCGTAGCGGCGCCGTCCATCGTGTGTCAGCGCGTTCTGATTCCGCAACTGCGCAAATTCGCCCTTAGCCATCCGCGCCTGAAGATGGAATTCATGACGTCGGACAGCCTGCAAAATCTGGTCGCGGACCGGATTGACGTGGCGATCCGCTTTGGAAAGTTGAAGGATTCGGGATTCGTGGCACGCAAGCTGGCGGAGCTACCGAGAATTCTGATCGCATCGTCCGACTACATCGCCGCGCGCGGCATGCCCGAGTCGCCTGACGCGCTGGCAAAGCATGACATCATCATTGGCCCAGTGTCGCCGCAAATCTGGCCCTGGACCTTTACGCGGCAAGGYGAAAGCCACCATGCGCGCATCGCGCCGCGCTACCTG
>NZ_JBFRDW010000320.1:0-6742 GCF_052113985.1 Pseudoduganella sp. RAF53_2
GCTGGCGGCGGGCCTGGTCACCCTGTATTCCGCGGCCCTCGATTTCCCCGGCCGCTTCGAACTCCAGCTGCGCAATATCCTGATCGCGCTYGGCCTCATGTGGGCAGTGGCGAATGTCCCGCCACAGCAATTGCAGCGCTACGCAGCGGGCGTGTATGCCGCGGGCGTGCTGATGCTGCTGGCTGTCTTCGTTGCGGGCACCAGCCGTAAAGGCTCGCAGCGCTGGATTAATCTCGGCTTCGAATTCCAGCCCTCGGAGCTGATGAAGATCGCCATGCCGCTGATGCTGGCCTGGTTCTTCCATCATTTCCGCGCCACGCAGCGCTGGAAGACCTTTGCAGTGGCTGCCGTGCTGCTGCTGATTCCTGTCGCACTGATCGCCAGGCAGCCCGACCTGGGTACTGCGCTGCTGGTGCTGGCCGCGGGCTTCTATGTGATTCTGTTTGCTGGCCTGTCGTGGAAGGCATTGGCGGCGCTGGCTGCCGCGGCGGTGGTGGCTGTGCCGATTGCCTGGCCCTTCCTGCACGACTACCAGCGTCAGCGCGTGATAACCATGCTCGATCCGGGCGCCGACCCAATGGGCAAAGGCTTCCAGATCACGCAGGCGGGCATTGCGATTGGTTCGGGAGGCTTATCGGGCAAGGGCTGGCTCGAAGGCACGCAAGGCCATCTCGGCTTCGTGCCGGAGCGCTCGACGGACTTCATCTTCTCCGTCTTTGCCGAAGAATTTGGCCTGCTCGGAATTTGCGCCTTGCTGCTGCTGTACTTTCTGCTGATTGCGCGCGGCCTGCAAATTACCGCCCGCGCGGACACCCAGTTCGCACGCTTGCTGGCCGGATCGATCACGATGATCTTCTTCACCTACGTCTTCGTGAACATCGGCATGGTCAGTGGCATCGTGCCGGTGGTCGGCGTGCCGCTGCCCTTCATCAGCTACGGCGGCACAGCGCTCATGACGCTGGGACTGGGCTGCGGGATCTTGATGAGTATCCAGCGCCAGTCCCGGCAACGACTTATTTGATAACGGATTCCAGCGCGAACAGGTCGGCTGGATTTTCGCGCTGGCGCACGACGTGGACTTGTGAGCCGTCCACGATCAGTTCAACGGCGCGGCCGCGGGTGTTGTAGTTGGAAGCCATGGTCATGCCGTAGGCGCCGGCGGTCTTCATCACCAGCAGATCGCCTGGGGCAACCGCCAGCTCGCGGTCACGTGCCAGCCAGTCGCCGGATTCGCAGATCGGRCCGACCACGTCGAACATGGCGGAAGCCGTACCGGCTTTCACGACAGGCTGCATGTCCATCCACGCCTGATACATCGCCGGACGCGCCATATCGTTCATGGCCGCATCGACGATGCAGAAGTTCTTCTCTTCACCGTGCTTGATGAACTCCACGCGGGTCAGCAGTACGCCGGCGTTGCCGACGATCGAGCGGCCCGGTTCGAAGATCACCTTGATCGGCTGGCCGTTGTGCTTTTCCTTGCGCCAGGCGTCGATGCGCTTGAACAGGCGGCCGAGATAATCGCCGACCGGCACCGGCGCGCCGTCGCCGTAGTCGATGCCCAGGCCGCCGCCGATGTCCAGGTGGTGCAGGTGGATACCTTCAGCGTGCAGGGTGTCGATCAGTTCAATCAGCTTGTCCAGTGCTTCCAGCAGCGGTGCGTCGTCCAGCAGCTGCGAGCCGATGTGGCAGTCGATGCCGGAGACGTCCAGGTGCGGCAGCTTGGCAGCGACGCGATAGGTATCGAGCGCATCATCGAACGCTACGCCGAACTTGTTGGCCTTCAGGCCCGTGGCGATGTAAGGATGGGTCTTGGCATCCACGTTCGGATTCACGCGCAGCGATACGCGGGCCTTCTTGCCCATGCTGCCGGCCACTTCGTTCAGACGGTGCAGTTCAGGGATGGATTCCACGTTGAAGCACAGGATGTCGTGGTTCAGCGCCAGGCGCATTTCATCCACGCTCTTGCCCACGCCGGAGAAGATCACTTTCTTCGGATCGCCGCCGGCGGCAATCACGCGCAGCAGTTCGCCGCCGGACACGATATCGAAGCCCGCGCCCTTGTCCGCCAGCAGCTTCAGGATCGCCAGATTCGAATTCGCCTTCATGGCATAGCAGACCAGCGCATCGCGGCCGGCAGCGGCATTCGCGTATGAATCAAAGTTATCCAGCAGCGTCTTTTTGGAATAGACGTAGGCCGGGGTGCCGTATTGTTCTGCGATCGCGTTGAGCGCAACGTCTTCGGCGTGCATCACGCCATTCTGGTATTCGAATTGGGACATAAGAGCTTACTGTTGGGATGCTGGAGGAGTGGAGGGCACTGGGGAAGACGGTGGCGCCACGCCTGGTTTGCCGAGGTTGTCGGAACTGGCAGGCTTGGTGGGCGGTTTGGGCAGGTAGAGCGGACCGGTTTGGCCGCATGCGGTCAGCATTGCGGCGAGGGCCAGCGCGGCAGGCAGTGCGATTCTGGACTTCACGATTAAAATACGGTTTGGATTGAGACCTTGGAGTGTAGCATGACCGAATCGGAATTTTTGGAGCTGGCGGAAGAGACGCTGGATGCTGTTGAGGCAGCACTGGACCGTCTGGCCGACCAGGATATGGTGGATGTGGAGTGCAGCCGCAACGGCAATGTGCTGGAAATCGAGTTCCTGGAGAACGGATCGAAGGTGATCGTCAACAGCCAGGCAGCGATGAAAGAGCTGTGGGTGGCCGCGCGCTCGGGCGGTTTCCACTACCGCTTTCTGGAAGGTAAATGGTGCGATACGCGCAGCGGGCTGGAATTGTTCGCTGCGCTGTCGGAGATTGCCACCGCACAAGGCGGCGCGCCGGTGGTGCTTGCGCCTTAAACCAGAGGCAGAGAGCAGGTGGCTGCCACATCGTGGCAGCCACCAGGTTTGCGCCGTTGGTTTTTAGAACAGCTCGTTCTTCACAGCGTCCTTCTGCTTTTCCTCCGCCGGAGTGCCGCGGGTATTGCCTTCCAGGCTCTGCACGCCGGTTCCCGGCGGATTCTCCGCGTAATAGTATTCACCGTCGGCCATGATGATGCCCTCCGGCACTGCACGTTCCTCGATCGGAATATTCTTCAGCGACTTCTGCATATAGCCGATCCAGATCGGCAGCGCCAGGCCGCCGCCGGTTTCGCGGTTGCCCAGGTTGCGCGGCTGGTCGAAGCCGATCCAGGCGATGCCCACAAGCTTTGGCTGATAGCCTGCGAACCAGGCGTCGATGGAATCATTGGTGGTGCCGGTCTTGCCCGCGATGTCCGGACGCTTGAGCACCAGCGCCTTGGTGGCAGTACCGAAGCGCACCACATCCTTCAGCATCGAATCCATCAGGAAGGCATTGCGTTCATCGATTACGCGGTTCTTCTCGTCGCCCGCACGGTCAGGAGCGGCTTGCGACAGAACTTTGCCATTCGCATCGGTCACTTTGGAAATCAGATATGGCGTCACCTTGTAGCCGCCGTTGGCAAATACAGAGTAGGCGCCCGCCATCTGCAGCGGCGTCACGGCGCCCGCACCCAGAGCCAGCGTCAGGTAAGGCGGATTACGTTCCGCATCGAAGCCGAAGCGGGTGGCATATTCCTGGCCGTACTTGGCGCCGATCTTGTGCAGGATGCGGATCGAGATCATGTTCTTCGACTTGGTCAGGCCGCGGCGCATGGTCATCGGGCCTTCGTACTTGCCGTCGTAGTTCTTCGGCTCCCATGCCTGGCCGCCGGTCTGGCCTGCGTCGAAGGAGATCGGTGCGTCGTTAATCATGGTGGACGGTGAAAGTCCGCGCTCCAGCGAAGCCGAGTAGATGAAGGGCTTGAAGGAGGAGCCTGGCTGGCGCCATGCCTGCGTCACGTGATTGAACTTGTTGCGGTTGTAGTCGAAGCCACCCACCATCGATTTGATGGCGCCGTCTTCGGTGCTGGCCGAAATGAAGGCCGATTCCACTTCCGGCATCTGGGTCAGCAGCCAGTCCTTGCCTTCCTGGTAGACGCGGATCACCGCGCCACGGCGAATGCGCTTATTCGGCGGGTTCTTGTCCGATAGCCACGAGCGGCCCTGTTCCAGACCGGCGCCGGTGATGCTGATCTCTTCGCCCGATGCGGTGACGGCGGTGACTTTGTTCGCGCCGGCGTCCAGCACCATGGCAGCCACGATATCGTCGCTGTCCGGATGTTCGGCGAGTTCGGTTTCGATCATCTCGTCGGCTTCGGATTTATTGGCCGGCAGGTCCACATAAGCTTCCGGACCACGGTAAGCGTGGCGGCGCTCGTAATCCATCACGCCGCGGCGCAGGGCCAGGTAAGCGGCGTCCTGATCGGCCTTGGTGATGGTGGTGAAGACGTTCAGGCCGCGCGTGTAGGTATCTTCCTTGAACTGCTCATAGACCAGCTGGCGCGCCATTTCCGCAACATATTCGGCATGAACGCCAAACTCGCTGCTGTCGGTTTTCACTTTTAGCTGCTCGTTCTTGGCCGTGTCGTACTGTGCGGGCGTAATATAGCCAAGCTGGAGCATGCGCTGCAGGATGTACTGCTGGCGCGTGCGTGCGCGCTTCGGATTGACTACCGGGTTGTAAGCCGAAGGCGCTTTGGGCAGGCCGGCCAGCATGGCCGCTTCTGCCACGCTAATGTCTTTCAGATTCTTGCCGAAGTAGATTTGGGCGGCCGACGCAAAGCCGTAAGCGCGCTGGCCCAGGTAGATCTGATTCATGTAGACCTCAAGGATCTGGTCCTTCGTGAGGTTCTGTTCGATCTTCCAGGCCAGCAGGGCTTCATAAGCCTTGCGTTTCAGTGTCTGTTCGCTGGAGAGGAAGAAGTTGCGCGCCACCTGCTGCGTGATGGTGGATGCGCCCTGACGCGCACCGCCCGTGGCGTTGTGCAGGGCCGCGCGCAGGATGCCCCAGTAATCCACGCCGCCATGTTCGTAGAAGCGATCGTCCTCGATGGCCAGCACGGCCTTCTTCATCACATCGGGGATGTCTTTGAAGTGCACAAGGTTGCGGCGTTCTTCGCCGAACTCGCCGATCAGCACATTGTCGGCAGAGAAGATCCGTAGTGGCATCTTGGGCCGGTAATCGGTCAGCGTATCCAGGGAGGGCAGGTTGGGGTAGGCCAGCGCCAGTCCAAAGACGACCAGCAACACGCCTGCCAGGATCAGGCCCAATACCGAGACCAGGGCCATCATCAGGAAACCGTGAGATTTCTTTTGCGGCGGGGTCTCTTTATTAATAGAAGTCATGCGCAGTACGGGTTAATAGTTATGCGAGGAATTATAAGCGAGCAGCAATTACGGGGCGCGCACGAAAATAGGCCATTATTTTGAGTAATATTTACCATGAGCAACAAAACAACTCTGTTAATTCCGCAGCCACGTCTAAGGTAAGTCACTGTGGCGTAAGGCAAACAACGACACAATCGTGCTTTGTAGAAATACCTTTACATTGTTTGAGCAATATTGCTAGCATCTAATGTACTGTCTCACCTTTGCTCGCTAAGCATGGGTTTTTAAAAGAATTCCGATATTCAAATGTCTATGGAGTTGTCAGGAGTGCATAAATGATGCTCGATCTAAAAGCCCTGCTCGGCGGCGCCCAGGCCCCGCTGGTCGGCATCGACATCAGCACCTCCAGCGTCCGCCTGGTAGAGCTGGCCGATGCCGGCAAGGATGGCATGCGCCTTGAGCGCTATGCTGCCGAAGCCTTGCCGCGAGGTGCCGTCACCGACGGTAATATCGAGAACATGGACCAGGTGGTCGACGCCGTGCGCCGCCTGATCAAGAAAAGCGGCACACGCGCCCGTCATGTGGCGCTCGGTATGCCGCCGGCCTCGGTTATCACCAAAAAAATCGTTCYGCCAGCCGGCATGTCGGAAGAGCAGCTGGAAGTGCAGGTGGAGTCCGAGGCCAGCCAGTATATTCCCTTTGCCCTCGACGAAGTGAGCCTGGACTTTGACGTCATTGGCCCGGTGCCCAATTCCACCGACGATATTGAAGTCATGCTGGCCGCAGCACGCCGCGAAAAAGTGGAAGACCGCGTGGCGGTAGCGGAAGCTTCGGGCATGAAGGCGCAAGTGCTGGATATCGAGTCCTATGCTGCACGCGCTGCGYTGGACCGCGTCGTGGTGCAAATGGCCGATGGCGGTACCGGCCAGGTGGTGGCCCTGTTCCAGATCGGCGCCCAGGTCACCCATATCTCCGTGATGTTGGATGGCACCACCGTATATGAACGCGAGCAGCCTTTCGGCGGCCACTCCCTGACCCAGGATATCGTGCGTGCATACGGCCTCGCCTACGAGGAAGCCGAAGCGCGCAAGAAGAGCGGCGATCTGCCCGAGAACTTTGCCAGCGACGTGCTGGCCCCGTTCCTGGAAAGCGCTGCGCTGGAAATCACCCGTGCCATCCAGTTCTTCTTTACCTCCACCCCTTACACCAAGATCGACCAGATCTTTCTGGCGGGCGGCTGTGCCACCTTGCCCGGCTTGCTCGAACTGATCGCCAGCCGTACCCGCATTTCGAGCGCGGTGATCTCGCCCTTCAAAGGCATGCAGCTGGGCTCCGGTGTGCGCGAACAGGCACTGCGCGCTGATGCGCCGGCTTATCTCGTGGCCTGCGGCCTTGCCATGCGGAGGTTCGGCTGATGATACGCATTAATCTGCTGCCTCACCGCGAGGCGAAGCGCAAACAGCGCAAGCAAGCGTTCGCAGCCTTGCTGGTGCTGGGCGCCCTGGCCGGTGGCGCCATCGTGC
>NZ_JBFRDW010000321.1:0-6740 GCF_052113985.1 Pseudoduganella sp. RAF53_2
GTTCCAGCGCAGGCCGGCCACCAGCGTATAGCTCGGGATGAATTCCCACGATGCCTGACCGAACACCGCCTTGTTGATGTTGTAGATGTCCGTGTAGTAGTTGGTTGGGCTCGACGTCGACGAAGCACTGCAAACGGTCGGCGCCACGCAGAAGCCGCGAATGAAGTGACGGTCGATGTCATTGCGCGCCCACCACAGGCCTGCCACATAACGGAAGTTGCCCTGATCCGGCGACACCAGGCGGAATTCCTGAGTCTTGGCGCGAATCTTGTAAGTACCGAACTGGTTATTCCCCACTGTCAGACCCGGCACGCCTGGACGCGCAAGGGTTGGCACATCGGTAAAGTCCTGGTCGCGGTAGTCGTTCGCCGTGTAGCGCTCGTACGAGGTAATCGACATCAGCTGCGCATCGTTCGGCAAGGTGTATGCGAACTTCAGGCCGCTGCCGACGGTGCGCGAATCGATACCGGTCGGGAAATCGCGGCGCACATTGCGGTTACCCTGATCGTGCGGATCAATGCCCGCCAAAACCACGGATGCAGGCAACAGCGGATTGCCGTTCAAATAGGCGGTGCTGACGTTGGCCGGCGAACCATCAGCCAGGCGGAAGCCATTCACAGCGGTCACGCCGCGCGAGTTGGCCTGGTCGTTATAGTGCGGCAGCAGATCGATACCCAGGTCCGGAATCGGATGCCAGGACAGCTTGGCCATGAAGGTGGTGCCGGACGAGCCGTTCACATCCTGGCCGGTGGTCAGATTGTGGAAGTTGCCGGGCATGCGGGTCTTGCTGCCTGCCACGCGGATGCCGAAAGTATCCGACACCATGCCGCCAGCCGACAGGCCTGCACGCCACTCACCATCGTCCGTGTAGTAAGCGGTGCCGCGATACACCATTGGTCCGCCAATCGGCTTGGTCACGATGTTGATCGCGCCGGCAACTGCCGATTTACCGAACAGCGTACTTTGCGGCCCTTTCAGCACCTCGATGCGCGACACGTCAGCGAGGTCGCGGAAGGCCTGGAACTGCACCGCAATCGGAATATCGTCGATGATCACCGAAACGTCGGATTCGACGCCGATGCCGACCGACACGGTACCGATACCGCGCATGAACAGCGCGTTGTTGGCGGCCGTGGTGCCCGCTGCCATCGTCAGCGACGGCGTCAGCGCGATCACGTCTTCGATTTCGCGGATATTGTTACGGGTGATTTCTGCCTCGCTCAGCACCGAAATTGCCATCGGTACGGATTCGAGCTTTTCAACACGTTTGTTGGCGGTCACAACCACCGTTTCCAGCTGCCCTGCTTTCGTTGCGTCTTCCTGGGCCAATGCGATGCCGGTCATACCTAGCAAGGCCAGCGCTACTACTGCTGTGATTGGCTTTAACGGGCTATTGATGCGTTTGTTATCGTTAAGCACTGCTGTCTCCCCTCTTATTTGTTTAATGTTGCTCCGATTGAATAGTTAGCCTTTGTTTATTGGATAGTACAGGAAACTCAAATTTTAGGTAAGCGTTTAACTAGAATCGTGTTCAGTTTAGCTTTCAAGTTGCAAACAGGCCACACTTTGAGTGCTTAAAACGCTCCATAAGGTAAGCGTTTAACCACCTACCGACGAGACAGAACCGATGAGCGCACAATCAACTGAGGCGCCAGCGTCGTGACATCGCAGGAGTTGTCGCCGCCGATGGCGGACAGCAGCTTGTGCATGCCGGCCTCGCCCATCCGCTCGCTCTGCTGGTCGACCGTGGTCAATGGCGGGCTGGTGTAGCGGGCGAATGGAATATTGTCAAAGCCGGCCACTGAGACATGCAGCGGCACCTTGAAGCCCAGGCTTTGAATTCCCGCCATAAGCCCCACTGCCATCAGGTCGTTGTAGCAAACGATGGCGTCCGGATGCTGCTCACCGAGCATGATCAGGGAGCTTGCGAGCTCACTTGCCTTGGCGGTCGGCGCATCACAGTCGAAGATCGCCAGATTGAATTCGTGCGACGCCAGGCAGCTCTGAATGCCGTCCAGCCGCTCCCTGTTGCGGTTTGACTTGGAGAAGCCGAGATAGGCGATCCGCTTGTGTCCTGTCGCCACCAGATGCTGCGCCAGCATGAAGCCGGCGCGGCGGTCGTCGCCGCTCACGCAGGGCAGCCTGGCCTGCTCCAGCCGTCCGAAAAACACGAGCGGCTTGCCAAGCGCGATCATCCACGACATCTCCTGTTCCGGCAGACGTGAGTACACCAGCAGTCCGTCCACCCGCCGGCTAAGCGCTTCGAGCAAGGACCGTTCGCGATTGGGATTCTCATCCACATCAGCCAGCAGCAGGGTATAGCCATGGGCGAGCGCGACGCGATTGGCGCCTTTCACAATGCTGGTAAAGTGCGGGTTGCTGATATCCAGCACGGCCAGCCCGATCGAGCCGGTGCGGCCGGTGATCATCGCCTGCGCCTGCGGATTGGAGCGGTAGCCAAGCTTCTCGATGGCCGATTTCAGCGCCGCCTCCACCTCCGGCGAGAAGCGCTGAATGCCGTTCATGTACTTGGAAACCGTGGAAGTCGATACGCCTGCCGTACTTGCTACATCGCGGATGGTGGGTGGCTTGATGGTCATTTTGCTCCAGCGAGTTGGGAAAGCGTTTTACTTGCCAAGTTGACTTGCTAACAAATTGCAGTACACTGAGGTTAAACGATTACCTAAAATAAGGCTATGAATACTTCTCACTGGATTTCGACCCTGTTGTTCGCCTTGAGCACTGGAAACGCCCTTGCCTGCAGCGCGCCACCCGCCGCCGTCATCGATATCGAAGCCAACCGCTATTACACCGATAAACACAACTCCATCATCGATCCGGTGCTGCGGGCGAAAAACATCGCCTCCGTCAAACCGATCGACAACTTCCTGGACGCCGTCGCGCACGACGCCAGCAATTACCAGGCGGCGTCAGGCAAAGCGCTGGCGGACGCGCAGTGCGGCCTGAAGTGGATGGAGAGCTGGGCCGATCAGAAGGCCTTACTGGGAAAAATGTCGAGCAACCAGGCCTATTACACACGCAAATGGACGCTTGGCGGCCTCGCCATGAGCTACGCAAAACTGAAACCAGCGGCAAGCGAAGCGCAGAAGCGCAGCGTCGAAAGCTGGCTGAAGTTGCTGGCCGAGGAAACCGTTGCCCACTCCGATGCCTACAAAGGCGAGCGCAATAATCACTACTATTGGGAAGGACTTGCAGTGACGGCCACGGGTGCAGTAACCGGCGACGCGCGTTTTCTGGCATGGGGGCGCAAAGTGTTCGACGAGGCGATGTCCCAGGTCGCGGCCGACGGCTCCCTGCCTCGCGAAATGGACCGGGCAGTGAAGGCGTTGCACTACCACCTGTTCGCGGTGACGCCATTGGTGATGATGGCGTCCATCCTCGACATCCAGTCTCCCAGGCTGGACCAGCTGGTGAAGTTCACGCTCAATGGTATTGCCGATCCGTCCTACATTCAGACGAAGACCGGCTTTGAACAGGAGCGTCCGCACGAGCCGAACAGCTGGAAAGCCATTTACGATCGCCACACCTGCGGCCCCAGGTCGCCAGCCGAGCCGACCAACTGGCAGCCGCGGCTCGGTGGCGATTTGAACCTTGCCAATCCGCTGGAGCACCCGCTCATGCAGGGCAAGCCGCAGACCCCGCTGCCGGCGGCTTGCGGCGGCAATTCCTGATTAGTGCGCGTCAGCCGATGGGGCCTGTGGTGGCGCGACCTTGCGCATGAGCGGCGCCATCGCGGTCGTGATCATGAAGGCGACCAGGATGACGATGAAGATGTCCGAGAACGTCTGGGTCTGCGCTTCTCGCAAAGTCAGCCCCCATAACTGCTTCAACGCCCCGCCCTGCGCCGCAATGGCGTCGCCACCCCAGGCTGAAATCTGGCTGCCGGCACTGGCCAGCAAATCATTCATGGCTTCATTGCTGGTGTTCAGGTGCTCGGCAAGGCGCATGAAGTGCTGGTTGGTGCGGTCGTTCAGGATTGTGGCGCACACCGCGATGCCGATTGCACCACCCAGGTTGCGCATCAGGTTGAACAAACCGGATGCCAGCTTCAATCGCTCCGGCGGCAGATTGCCCAGCGTGAGTGTAACTGTCGGCGCCACGGCGAATTGCTGGCCGATGCCACGCAAGGCTTGCGGCAGCATCAGCTGCGATGCGCCCCAATCGTGGGTGATTGGCGAGAAAAACCACATCGACACGCCGAAGCACGCCAGACCAAACATCATCAGCCAGCGCAGGTCGACGCGGTTGGCCAGCGCCGAATAGAACGGAATGGACATGACCTGGAATACGCCGGTCGAAAACACGGCCAGGCCGATATCCAGCGCACTGAAACCACGCACGCGGCCAAGGAACAGCGGCGTCAGATAAATCGTCGCAAAGATGCCGACACCGGTCATGAAGGAAAAGAAGCAGCCCAGCGCGAAGTTGCGGTCCTTCAGGGCGCGCAGGTCGACCACAGGATGCGCATAAGTCATCGAGCGCCAGATGAAGCCTATCGCAGACAGGCCGGAAATCCAGGCAGTCGACAAAATAACGCTGTCGCCAAACCAATCCAGACGCGGGCCTTCTTCCAGCGTGTATTCGAGACAGCCAAGGAACAGCGCCATCAGCAGCATGCCCAGATAGTCGGCATTGCGCACCAGCTTCCAGTTAGGCTGATCGACCTTCACCAGCATCGGCACGGTAAAGGTGACGAAGATTCCCGGCAGCAGATTGATGTAGAAGAGCCAGTGCCAGTTAAAGTGATCGGTGATCCAGCCGCCGACCGTCGGGCCAAGCGTCGGCGCCAGCGAGGCCAGCGCGCCGACCGTGGCCGCCGCAATCACACGCTGCTTCCCTTGATAGAACACGAACGCCGTGGTGAACACCATGGGAATCATGGAACCGCCAAGAAAGCCTTGCAGCGCACGGAACGCGATCATGCTCTGGATATTCCACGCCAGGCCGCACAGCATGCTGGAAATCGTGAAGCCGGCCGCGGAGGCTGCAAACAGCCAGCGCGTTGACATCACCCGCGCCAGCCAGCCGGAAAGCGGAATGACGATAATTTCAGCGATCAGATAGCTGGTCTGCACCCAGACCGTATCGTCCGCGCCGGCCGACAGGCCGCCGCCGATGTCGCGCAGCGAGGCGGACACAATCTGGATATCGAGCAGCGCGATGAACATGCCCACGCACATGGTGGCGAAGGCCAGCATCTTCTGCTTTGGCGTCAGAAGGTCGGCCGGATTAACGGCTGCTGCTGGTGCGGGTGCGGCCGGTAAGGCCTTGGCAACGGTGCTCATTTACTTCTCGCCTTGCGTATTAACGCTGGCAAACACGGAAAGACCCGGACGGAGCAATCCCAGTTTGGCATCCGCCTCGTCGAGCAGAATACGCACCGGTACGCGCTGCACGATCTTGGTGAAGTTACCAGTGGCATTTTCCGGCGGCAGCACACTGAATTGCGCACCCGTTGCCGGCGCCAGGCTGGCCAGACGGCCATGAAACTCACGGCCTGGCAGCACGTCAGCGCGAACGGTCACGCGCTGGCCTTCGTGGAAATGCGCCAGCTGATCTTCCTTGAAGTTGGCATCGACCCACAGGCCTTGCGACGGCACGACCGAAAGCAGCTGGTTGCCCACGGTCGCATAGGCTCCGGTACGTGCGCGCCGATTGCCGACCACGCCGTCGATCGGGGCGCGCAGCACCGTGTATTCGAGATTCAGTTTCGCCAGATCGCGCTCGGCTTCCGCCTGCTGCAAGGCGGCTTCAGTTTGCTGCTTGCGGGTGCCGATCACGTCCAGTTCACGCTGGGCCGCCGTCAATTGTGCCTGCGCCTTCTGGTCTTCGGCCTGGGCCTGTTTGAAGGCAGTATCGGCCTTTTGTTCGCTCTGCACGGACACCGCCGACTTGGCAACCAGGTCGCGATAGCGCTGCTGGTCGTCGCGCGCACGGAATTTCTCGGCATCGCTGGCTGCCACGCCGGCACGGGCCTGATTAATAACAGCGCCCTGCTGCTCACGCAGCGCATCCAGGTTGGCGATCTGCGCACGGGCCGCAGCGACTGCGCCTTCCGCCTTGTTCAGCGCCGCCCGGTAGTCGCGGTCGTCGATGCGGGCCAGCACGTCGCCTGCGTGAACAACCTGGTTATCGGTGACGGCAACTTCGGTCAGGTAGCCCGCCACTTTCGGCGCGATCAGGGTGATATTGGCGCCGACATAGGCGTCATCGGTGGTTTCGATAAAGCGGCCCGTGTTCCACCAGTGCGCACTATAAGCTGCCGCGCCAACCACAATAGCGGCCAGCACGGCAGTAGTAATCAGGCGCTTCCGGCCCGATGGGCCTTGCGCGGGGACGGAATGAAGGCCGGTGGCCGTGGCTTGTGCAGTCATGATGGTCTTTCAGCGAGATATGGAATTCAGTTGGCGCCGTCGTTCAGATTCGTACGGCTTTCGATGAGATCGAGGCGGGCGCGCATGGCGTCCGTCGCCGTCGGACCCGCCACATAGCGGTGGCGTTCCGGTGTAATCGGGATGCCGCTATTGCGATCCACCAGCATTGGCTCGACCGGCGCGCCGGTTTCGCGATCCTGCAGCACGACGCTCAGGCCATCCGGCGTGAAATGGCGGTTGGCCCAGGCCAGCATGCCAATCAGCACGGGACGAAAATCCTGGCCGATCGCTGTCGGAACATATTCATAGCGCGGCGGATGCGTGTTGTATTGCCGCTTTTCCATC
>NZ_JBFRDW010000322.1:0-6734 GCF_052113985.1 Pseudoduganella sp. RAF53_2
CTTTGGTGCTGGACTGGCGCAACGCCACGGTTGCCTCATTGGCCATGCCTTCCGGCGTCGTCAGGCGCGCGGAGCGGCGGCCGGGCTGGGTGCCATCCATCAGCAATTTCATGCGCGCACCAGTGGCTTCCCACGAAGTGCTGGCGACAATCCTGCGCATCTGTTCGGCCATGTGTTCACGCTGCTGGGGCGTTTGCGCCAGCGCGATTTCGCAGGCACGGATAAATTCTTCCGGTGTGTGACCGATCGCCACGATATCGCCGTAGGGCTTCACGACGTCGGTAATGGCCGTGCTGACGATGGGCAGCTCGGCCGCCATATATTCCAGCACCTTGGTCGGGCTGATGAAGCGCGTGGCTTCGTTGAGCGCAAACGGCATCAGACACACATCCCATCCGGCCAGGAAGCGTGGCAGGTCGGCATAGGATTGCTGGCCAAGATAGTGGATGTTGGCGCGCTGCGGCAGCTGGGCCGGATCGATCTTCACGATTGGGCCCACCATCACCAGCTGCCACTCGGGATGGGCATCGGCCAGTGCCTGCAGCAGGGCCGGATCGAAGCGCTCATCGATCACCCCGTAGAATCCGAGACGCGGGTGCGGCAGGTCGTGCTGCGCCGGATGATCATCCGCGCGGTTGAGCGCCTTGGCAAAGTGCGCCGCATCCACGCTGCTGGGGAAGCAATGCGTGCTGGGATGGCGGGTGCGCTTGGCTTCGAACAGGCTTGGCCCGCCGGTGAACACCAGGTCGGCGATATTCAGCAGGGCTGTTTCCCGCTGCAGCAGCTGGCGCGGTGGATTCTTGAAGGCGGACAGCTCGTCCATGCAGTCGTACACGACGAGGCCGGGATGGAGCTGGGACAGCAAGGGCAGCGCCATCGGCGTGTAGAACCACACGATCGGATCTTCATTTTCTGGAACAATGTCGGCCAGCAGCGGTTGCAGCAGCGGGATCTGATCGTCGTGGAAGCCAGTCGCATGACACGGCGTTTGCGGCTGGTAGACGGTAATGTTTGGTGCAGGGTAGCTGATCTTCAGGCAAGGCGCGCCTTCCTGGAAAACCGGTTCCTCGACCAGAATGATCTTGTAGTGGTTCGCCAGGCGAGTCAGCAGGTGCTGCGGACGCTGAAACACGAAATCCCAGCGTAAATGACAAAATACGATAATTGTTGACATGCGTTCTCCCTTGCCCTTGCGGGTCTCGAATGGTTGTTGAGGGCCTTGTCAGCCCGGTGCCGGTGGAGTGTCGACCAGCAGCGGCACGTTGCGCGTGGCCGCGTTGATCTGCTCCATCGGTATCTTTGGCGAGCGGTCCGCGTTGAGCAGCCCGTTCGATTCCTGGAAGGTGTCGGCAAACTGCGTGTAGCAGAAGCCGCTGAACATCTGCGTCGAGCCCACCACTTCCAGCAGTTCGCGGTAGGCCTTGTAAAAAGCCTCCGCAGTGTTGGCCCGTGCATAGCCCCAGGTCTGGTGCGCGGGCGCTTTCGGATCGAAGGCCATGCCGCCGAATTCCGTCAGCACGATGGGCTGCCCGCGGTGCGGGAAACCATCCAGCGTCAGGATGCGGCCACCGGGACGGCGCTGGTCGAACAGGGTGCGCGCCGGATCGGTCACCTCGTAGCGGGCCTTCAGCCGCTGCGGGTCGTTGTCGTAATCGTGAATGCCGAGGATGTCGGTGGCGGAGGCCTCCCAGCCATCGTTGCCGATCACCGGCCGGGTTGAGTCGAGCATGCGGGTCATGTGGTACAGCGCTTCGACCGCATTGCGGTGGGCCTGCATCGAAGTCAGGTTCGGCACGCCCCAGGATTCGTTGAACGGCACCCAGACGATCACGCAGGGGTGGCTGTAATCGCGCTCGATGGCCTCGCCCCATTCATGCAGCAGGCGGGTCATGGCGCGTGGACTGAAGGCGTAGGCGGAAGGCATTTCCTCCCACACCAGGAGGCCCAGTTTGTCCGCCCAGTAGAGATAGCGCGGATCTTCGATTTTCTGGTGTTTGCGCACCCCGTTGAAGCCCATTTCCTTGGCCAGCTCAACGTCGCGCCTGAGCGCCGCATCGTTGGGCGCCGTCATCAGGCTTTCGGTCCAGTAGCCCTGATCCAGCACCAGGCGCAGGGGATAAGGGCGGCCGTTCAGCATGAAGCGGTCGCGGTTGATGGCGACCGAGCGCAGGGCCGTGTAGGAATGCACAGTTTCCAGCACGGCGCCGTCGCAGCGCAGCGTCAGCTCGACATCGAGCAGGGTCGGGAACTCGGGGCTCCACAGCAGGGCGTTACGCGAATCGTCGATACCGGGGTCGGAGATGGCGATCTTGCGGTTGGCTTCCCGGCCTATCAGCTTGTAGTCGTCATCCGCCAGCAGCAAGCCATCGTGCGAAAGTTTGACTTCCACCGTCATGCGGTCGCGCTTGTCGCCTGCGGTCTTGATTTCGCAGCCAATTTCGAAGCCGTCGAAAATCGGCGTCCAACGGATCTTCTCGATGTAGGTCGATGGCACCTGCTCAATCCACACTGTCTGCCAGATCCCGGTGGTGCGCGGATACCAGATGGAATGCGGCTCCAGCTGCCAGTCCTGCTTGCCGCGCGGCTTAGCCAGATCGGCGGGGTCATCTTCCACCTGCACGGTGATGGTCTGGCTTTTGCCTTCGGCCAGCGCGTCGGTAATATCCACGCAGAAGGAGGTATGGCCGCCTTCGTGCTCGGTGACCAGGCGGTTGTTGACCCAAACGCGGCAGGAATAGTCCACGGCGCCAAAGTGCAGCAGGGTGCGTGAACCGCGCTGGTTCATTTCGAACTCGCGGCGATACCAGACAATGGTGTGGAAACCGGTGTCCCCAATGCCGCTCATCTCGCACTCGGGACAGAAGGGCACGATGATTTCGTGCGTCCACTTGATGGAATCTTCCGGCAGCCGGTAGCTGCGCTCGTCGTCGAAGGCAAATTGCCAGGGGCCGTTCAGGGATTGCCAGTTGCCGCGCACCAGCTGCGGGCGCGGGTATTCGAAATCGCTCATCGTGCTTCTCCGGTAATCAGCAGGCGCGCACGGCCGCCGGCGGCATTCACTTGCTCGACGGCGTGGCGGCCTGCCATGGCGGCATAACCCGTGCGGCACAGGGCGACGCAAGCGCCACCGAAACCAGCGCCGGTCAGGCGGGCGCCATACACTTCGGGTTGGGTGCGCAAGGCGCCGGTAAGGATATCCAGCGCCGGAATCGAGACTTCGTAGTCGTCGCGCAGGCTGGCGTGAGAATCGTTCATCAACTGGCCGAAGCGTTGGGGCGTGATTTCGCCGCAGGCTTCCAGTACGCGCAGGTTCTCGCTCACCACGTGGCGGGCGCGCTTACGCAGGAGCTGCGGCAGGACTTCCACATCCTCCAGCCGGGTGACATCGCGCAGAGCGGGAACATCCAGCAGCTGCGCGGCCTGTTCGCATTCCGCGCGGCGCTCGTTGTATTTGCTGGCGGCCAGTGTGCGCGGCATGCCGGAATCCACCACCAGCACTTCCGACTGCGCGGGCAGCGGCAGCAGACGGGTGTCGAGCGTGCGGGCGTCGAGAAAGAGCATATGTTCGCTGTCCGCCAGGCTGGCCGCCATCTGGTCCATGATGCCGCAGTTGACGCCTGCATACTGGATCTCGGCCTGCTGGGCGATTTTCGCGATGGACACGCCATCTAGATCGAGATTCAGCAATTCCTTCAAGGCGCGCAGCGTGGCCACTTCCAGCGCGGCGCTGCTGGAAAGGCCCGTGCCCAGTGCGAGATTGGAGCGGACGTAAATGCGGAGTGGCGGCAGTTGTACGCCGCGCTGTTCCAGCAGGCGGATGCAACCCTCGATATAGCGTCCGAATCCTTCCGGCGCTTTCTCGCCGGGTGCGAAATCGAAGCTTTCCCCCAGCGTCGCGGAATACAGGTGGAAGCGGCCGTCATCGCTGGCACCCAGCATCACATCGGTGCGCTGCGGCGTCGCGATCGGCAGCATGAAGCCATCGTTGTAGTCTGTGTGCTCGCCGAGCAGATTAACTCGGCCAGGAGCCCAACTGTGGACCTGAGCGGTTCCGCTGAAGAACTCTGTCGGCGTCATCATGCAGCCTCCAGTATGACCTGGACTTGCTTGAGTTCCGCCGCTTTTTCTTCCGGCAGCACGTCCATGGCAAACAACCCGGCACCAAGCTCGGTACCGGCCAGATACTTCRGGCGTTCCTTGGTGCGGTAGGGCGGATAGAACTGCGCGTGCAACTGCGTCTCCGGATGCTGCCGGCCATCTGTTGGCGCCTGATACCAGGCCATCAGATAAGGAAAAGGGCGCTGCCACAACCCTTCATACTTCAGCAACACCGTCTTGAGCGCGCGCGCCAGGTCGCGGCGCTGAAATTCGTTGAGGTCCGTGAAGCTGGAGCAGGGTGCAATCGGCATCACCCATACTTCGTAGGGATAGCGAGCGCAGACCGGTACAAACGCCACGGCATGTTCACCCTGATACAGCAGACGGAGGCCTTCGCGCAGCTCGTCCCGCGCCATGTGCGGGAGCAGGGAATGGCCATRTTCAGCAAAGAAGGCCTGCTCCTGCGACAGCATACGCGCCGGCACCGGCGGCACAAAAGGATACGAGTAGATCTGGCCGTGGGGATGGTGCAACGTGACGCCAACTTCCGCGCCGCGGTTCTCGAACGGCAGGACGTACTGAATGCCGCCACGCCCCTGCACGCGCCGGGTGCGGTCAGCCCACACCCGTAGCAGCAGCTCGATGCGGCCCAGATCGAGATGGGCCAGCGCGGCACTGGGGTCCTGCGTGAACACCACGACTTCGCAATGTCCGGCGGCCGGTGCTGTCGGTACCTTCAGCTGCGGTGGATCGTGCGACGCCAGCGACAGCGAAGGGAAGCGGTTGTCGAACACGGCGATTTCGTAATCGCCCTGCGGCAGCTCGGTTGGTGCGGCTTCGTCGACCGTTACCGCCAGCGGATTGTATTGCGGCGGCGGCAGGAAGGTGCGGTTCTGGCGGAAGGCCGCGTACGTGACCCATTCGCCGCGCAGCGGATGCCAGCGGAGGTGGGGATTGGCGCCCAGCGGCTCAGCGAATGGGCTGGGCGCGGACGCAATCGCGGATATCGCATTGCGGCTGTAGAGCGTGATTTCACGCCCGTCGGGCTTGACCAGGTCGAGTGCGTGCATGAGAAGAATCTCCTGCGCCATCAAGCGGCGCGTCGGGAAATCCTATCAATTCGCTGCAGCGCGGGAAGTCAATTCCGCGTTGCAAGAAGCACTCATTTCAGCTCGTCGGTATGTAAGTTTTCGTCACATGCCGGGCAAAGGCAGCCCTACAGTGCGGCGCTGATACCGCGTGTAGGACTGGGCTCTCAATGCCGCAAGGCCTGCACCTACATGGCCTTGAGCCAGTTTCCTGAAACTCAGGCGCCGATCCAGCTGTATTTGAAGATGAACACCGCAGCAATAATCCAAACGATGGGTTTCACTTCGCGTGCCCGGCCCGTCAGCAGTTTGAGGGCGGCGTAGGTAATGAAGCCGAAGGCAACACCGTGCGCGATGGAATAAGTGTAGGGAATAAGCAAGGCGGTGATCGCGGCAGGAATGCTTTCCGTGGTTTCCGCCCATTCCACATCGGACAGGTCGCGCAGCATCAGGCAAGCCACAAACAGCAGGGCAGGTGCAGTAGCGTAAGCCGGCACGACGCCAGCCAGCGGCGCGATGAAGAGGCAGGCCAGGAACAGCACCGCAACCACCAGCGCCGTCAGGCCGGTGCGGCCGCCCGCCTGGACGCCCGCTGCACTTTCGACATAGGCCGTGGTGCTGGAAGTGCCCATCACGGCGCCCGCCACGATGGCCGTGCTGTCGGCCAGCAGCGCTTTATTCAGCCGCTGCATCTTGCCGCTGACCAGCAGGCCGGCGCGGTTGGCCACGCCCATCAGCGTGCCGGTTGCGTCGAACAATTCAACCAGGAAGAACACCAGCACCACATTCAGGATGCCGACGCCGAAAGCGCCCGGCACGTCCAGTTTCATGAAGGTCGGTGCGATCGACGGCGGTGCGGATACCAGGCCGTTGAACTTATTCCCGCCAAAAAAGAAGCTCAGGACCGTGATGACGATAATGCCAATCAGGATCGCGCCGCGTACTTTCAGGCGATCCAGCGTCACGATCAGCAGGAAGCCCACAATGGCCAGCAGCGCCGGCGGTTTGTGCAGGTCGCCCACACCGACCATGGTGGCGGGATTGGCGGCAACGATGCCAGCAGACTTGAGTGCAATGAGTGCCAGGAACAAACCCAGGCCCACCGTAATGGCTGTGCGCAGAGAACGTGGAATACCGTTTACCACCATCTCGCGTAAGCCAAGCAGACTGACCGTGAGGAACAGGCAGCCCGAGATAAAGACGGCGCCGAGAGCAACCTGCCACGTGATGCCCATACCTAGCACCACCGCGTAAGCAAARTAGGCGTTSAGRCCCATGCCCGGCGCCATCGCRATCGGGTAGTTGGCGTACAAGGCCATGATGGTCGTGCCTAATGCGGCGGCGAGGCAGGTGGCGACAAACACGGGTTCTTTCGGCATGCCCGCATCGCCAAGAATGGCGGGATTGACGAAGATGATGTAGGCCATGGTCAGGAAAGTGGTGACGCCCGCGACCACTTCGGTGCGCACGTCCGTGCCGCTTTCCTTGAGTTTGAATAGTTTCTCTGCGATGGACACAGATGCTCCCCGGTTCTGGTTTGCTTAAAGC
>NZ_JBFRDW010000323.1:0-6725 GCF_052113985.1 Pseudoduganella sp. RAF53_2
CAACAAACACTAAGGAAAACCATGCAAGCAAAACTGATCATTGGCGCCGGCCTGCTGTCCCTGGCTTCCGGCATGGCGTCGGCACAGGACATCATCCGCCACAAGATTCCCGGTTCCGATTTTCCGATCGCGCAGGCAGTGACTTTGCCGCCAAACGCCACTATCCATTTCATCAGCGGCCAGGTGCCGCCGGTGATCGACAAGAATGCCCCGGCCGATTCGCTTGCGGCCTACGGCGATACCAAGACCCAGACACTGGGCGTACTGAAGAAGATTGAGGAGATCCTGAAGGGCATGGGCCTGGGGATGGGCGACGTGGTGAAGATGCAGGTCTTCCTCGTCGGCGATCCGGCCAAGCAGGGACGCGCGGATGTGAAGGGCTTCATGGAGTCCTACACACAGTTCTTCGGCGGCGCGCAACCCAACCTCCCGGCACGTGCCGTCATGCAGGTCGCTGCGCTGAACTCGCCCGGCTGGCTGGTCGAGATCGAAGTCGTAGCGGCAAAAAAATAGCGTCACCACTCAATCCTCACCAAAAAGGAACACGCGATGCATAAGAAGGGCAAACTGAAAACCTGTGCTGCAGCGGTGATGCTGCTATACGCCGGCGTGAGCTTCGCCGATCCTGCCGATGCTCCGGAGGCGCAAGCCGATGCAGTCGGCGGTGCCGCTGCCGCCAGCCCGGCCATGGCCGGCGCCGTGATCGTGACCGGCACGCGCGCCAATGGCCTCAAAGTGGAAAACAGTGCATCGCCTATCCAGGTTCTGGATTCCGGTACCTTGCAGCGTACCGGCCAGCCGGACCTGATTCAGGCACTGGCGCAAAACCTGCCCTCCTTCACCGCCCAGGCTTTCGGCGGAGACACCGCCAACCTGACGCTGTCGGCCCGTCTGCGCGGCCTGAGCCCGAATAACGCGCTGGTGCTGGTCAACGGCAAGCGCCGCCACGGCACCTCCAACCTGGCCGTGCTGGGCGGTCCATACCAGGGCAGCGCTGCGGCGGACCTGAACTTCATTCCAGTGGCGATGATCGACCACATCGAAGTGCTGACCGACGGCGCGGCGGCGCAGTACGGTACGGACGCGATTGCCGGTGTGATCAACATCATCCTGAAGTCGAACAACCAGGGCGTGAGCGGCAGCATCAGCGGCGGCGGCTACTCCGATGGCGGCGGCAAGACGCCCGACGCCACGGCGAACGCCGGCTTCAAGCTGGGCGAGCAGGGCTTTCTCAGCATCACGGCGGAGGGTAAGTACCATGACTTCACCGACCGCGGTGGCGTCGATCCGCGTGTGACCGATCCTGCCAACATCAAATCCATGCCGCTGCTGCAGGTGCCCGGCTATCCGCAGCTGAACCACATATCCGGCGATGCGCAGTATCACCTGTACACCTTTGCCGCCAATGCGGGCTATGACCTCGGTAATGGCATTGAGCTGTATGCTTTCGCCACCGCCGGCCGCAAGAACGCGCGCGCCTTCGAGAACTACCGCATGCCGAACCGCTTGCCGGCCGTCTATCCGCTCGGCTTTAGTCCCAAGGAAACCATGCGCGAGGAAGATTTCGCGTTCACTGCGGGCGCCAAGGGCAAGATCGATGTGTGGAACTGGGACTTCAGTAGCACCTATGGCCGAGACAAGTCACGCATTGGTGTCGAGGACTCCGGCAACGTCTCGCTTTACCAGGATACCGGCTACACCCCGACGGTGTTCAAGGCGGGCCAGTTCATCGCCAGTCAGTGGACCAATAACCTGGACGTGAGCCGCGACTTCGAAGTTGGCATGGCCTCGCCGCTGACGTTCGCTCTGGGCCTGGAACATCGCCGCGACGAGTACGAAATTAAGTCCGGTGACGAGGCATCGCGCTACAAGGAAGGTTCGCAATCCTATCCGGGCTTCTCGTTGACCGATGCAGGAACACACTCACGCAACAACGAGGCGGCCTATGTCAACTTCATCGTCAAGCCACTGGCCGAATGGACGGTCGACCTGGCGGGCCGGTATGAGCACTTCAGCGATTTCGGTAACGCCAAGGTGGGCAAGCTCACCAGCCGCTATGACTTCAATCCGATGTTCGCGTTGCGTGGCACGTATTCCAACGGCTTCCGCGCGCCGACGCTGGCGGAGGAATACTACTCGGCCACCAATGTGTCGCCGCGCAGCGCCTTCGTGCAGCTGGCGCCGAACTCGCCGGGTGCGAGGCTGGTGGGCGTG
Organism: Pseudoduganella sp. RAF53_2; assembly: GCF_052113985.1. NCBI lineage: Bacteria > Pseudomonadati > Pseudomonadota > Betaproteobacteria > Burkholderiales > Oxalobacteraceae > Pseudoduganella > Pseudoduganella sp. RAF53_2. The sequence goes on from NZ_JBFRDW010000323.1 coordinate 2,215, forward strand.
GACGGCCTGAAGCCGGAAGCATCCACCAACCTGAGTCTGGGCCTGGTGCTGAACCCGGCCAGCAATCTGGCGGTGACGCTCGACGCTTACCAGATCAAGATTCGCGACCGTATTGTCGGTTCAGGCGCGCTGTATGGCTCCGGCGGGTCGGACAACTCGCCGGCCGTGGTGGCGGCGATCAAGGCGAACGGCAATGTGCTCGATCCGACCGTGGTGCAGACGGGTATCAACATCTTCTCGAATGCCGTCAACACGCGTACGCGTGGTGTGGAGTTCGTGACGACCCTGAACAGCAATTATGCCGACTATGGCCGTGTGGACTGGTCTGTGGCCGCCAACTGGAACCAGACCCGTGTGACCAAGATCAACCAGGCGCCGGCCCAGCTGCAGCCGCAGTCGCTGCTGGACAAGCAGGCGATCTCCGATCTCGAAACGGCGGCGCCAAAGACGCGCATCAATCTGGGGGCGCTGTGGAAGCGCGGCCCGTGGACGGTCAATCTGCGTGAATCCCTGTATGGCAAATCGCATGAATTCGGCAGTCCGGATGGCGCGGTCTGGTACAAAACCGAGATCGGCAACACGGCGATCACGGATCTGGAAGTCAGCTACAAGCTGAATAAGGCCTGGACGCTGACGGTGGGCAGCAATAATCTGTTCAACAAGTATCCGGACAAGGTCAACGCCGAGCTGCTGGCGGTGTATCGCGCCAATCTGGACAACACGGCCGTCACGATCTATCCATCCTTCTCGCCATTCGGCATCAACGGCGGCTACTACTACGCGCGCGCCAGCTTCCGCTTCTGAGCGGCGCAGCATGACAGGCGGGTCAGGGCGCGGTATGCTGCGCCCTGACCCGTTTTTTGTCGAGAGAGCTGATGGCTGCTGCACCCATGACCCTGCAGGATTACCTGGCGCTGGACGGACGCGCGCCGGACAAGCATATTGCCTATGGCGCCGCGCCGTCGCAGTTTGTTGAGCTGTATCTGCCGCAAGGTCCGGGACCGCATCCGGTCGTGGTGCTGCTGCATGGCGGCTGCTGGACGGTGGATTTCGGCGGCATCCGCCAGATGCGCAATATGGCCGGCGCACTGACTCGCGCCGGTGTGGCGGTGTGGAATGTGGAGTATCGCCGCTACGATGAGGCGGGCGGCGGCTATCCGGGCATGTATCAGGACGTCGCCACGGCGGTGGACCTGCTGCGCGAGCACGCGGCGGCGGGATCGCTCGATCTGGCGCGCATCGCCGCAGTAGGCCATTCGGCGGGCGGACATCTGGCGCAATGGGCCGTGTCGCGCCATAAGCTGCCGGCCTGGAGCGCCGCGTGGGTGAGCAATCCGCTGCCGATTCCTGCGGTGGTCAGTCTTGGCGGCCTGGCAGACCTGCGCAATGAAGCGGGCCTGATCTGTACCAGCTGCGAGCGCGTTACATCACAGCTGGCGGGTGAACCAACGACGGAACGTCCGGATGTATTTCTGGATACCTCACCCGCCGAGATGCTGCCCTGCGGCGTGCGCAGCGTGCTGATTCACGGCGAGTTCGATGAGATTTCACCGCTGTCCACCGGCGAGCGTTACGCGGCGCGTGCGCGGGCGGCGGGTGATGCGGCGGAAGTGCTGGTGCTGCCGGGTGGTGGGCACTATGACGAGGTATCGGCCGATTCACCGTCGTGGGCGATCGTCGGCCGCGAAATTCTCAAGGCGCTGGGTATTTGAGCGCGTTGAGTTTCATCTTCTCGACGGCGGCCTGATACAGGTCGACGTCGAGTTTATCGGCCAGCTGCACGAGATAGAGCAGCACGTCGGCCAATTCCTGGCCCACGCCTTCGCGCGTGGCCGCATCCAGCTCGGACGGCACACCCGTCTTCAGCCACTGGAAGTGTTCGACCACTTCCGCCGCTTCAACGGACATCGCCATCGCCAGGTTCTTGGGCGTGTGGTACTGCTCCCAATCGCGCGCGGCAGCAAAGGCGCGCGTGGCGTCGCGCAGGGCGGTCAGCGAATCGGCACTCATGCGACGCGCTTCTCCATGAACACGCTGAGCGGATCGTCCGGGTAGCCGCCATAAGGTCCGCGGCGGGCATAGCCGACCCGTTCATACAGGGCCAGCGCCTCGTGCTGGTAAGGTCCCGTTTCAAGCATGAACTGCGTCACGCCGCGCTGCTGCGCTTCGCCTTCGAGGGCGCCAAGCAGCTTGCGCGCCACGCCTTGTCCGCGCGCGGCAGGCGACACGTACATGCGTTTCACTTCGCCGAATTCCGGCGTCACCACGATCGCGCCGCAGCCGACGGCCGCGCCTTCCGGCGAGCGGGCAACGGCGAACAGCACATTGGACTGGGTCAGGGATGCCATGTCGAGCGCGTACACGGATTCGGGCGGATAGAGCGTGAGCTGGTAGGCGTCGAGGTCGGCGATCAGGGCCACGACCTCGGGCTGGTTGGGAGTCTCGAAAACGATTTTCATGAATCGATCTTATCACGCCCGCCCGTGGTATTCTCTTGCGCGCCCAATCCACGAGGCTGGGCACACCCACACTCACTACAAGGGAGACAAAGTGTCAAGATTTGTTCCTCGCGCGGCTGCTTTGGCCGTTGCCTCCGTATTTTTCGCCGGCGCTGCCGCCACCTCCACCGTCTTCGCTGCAGACGCTCCACGCGCCGAGAATCCCTATCTGTCGCAAGCCGATGCTGCTGCGCGCTCCGCGCGCGTATCGAACGTGGCTTATGTGCTGAACTTCACGCTGACCGGCAAGGAAAGCTTTAGCGGCACGACCACGGTGCAATTTGATCTGAAAGACAAGGATCAGCCGCTGACCCTGGACCTGGACAAGGCCACCATCAGGAAGCTGACCGTCAACGGCAAGGAAGTCCAGCCGCAGTACAACAAGTGGTTCATCACCCTGGCGGCCGCCGACCTCACCGCAGGCCGCAATACGGTGAGCGTGGAATATGAGTGTCTGCACAGCACCAATGGCGAAGGCCTGCACCGCATGGTCGACCCGGTCGATGGCCGTGTCTACACTTATTCGCATTTCGAGCCAGCCGCTGCGCATCAGATGTTCGCCGTGTTCGATCAGCCGGACCTGAAGGCGACTTACCAGGTCAACGTGACCGCGCCTGCCGATTGGACTGTCGCATCCACCACGCGCGAAACGAAAGTGGAAGATGCCGGCGCCAGCAAGCACTGGACCTTCCCGGTATCGAAGATTCTGAGCCCGTACAACTTCTCCATGCACGCCGGCCCGTACAAGGTATGGGAAGACAAGAGCGGCAAATATCCGATGCGCCTGTTCGCGCGCCAGTCCGTCGCGCCGCAGATCCAGCCGGAAGAATGGTTCAAGTACACCAAGCAGGGCCTGGCCTGGTTCGACGACTACTTCGGCATTCCTTACCAGTACGAGAAGTATGACCAGCTGCTGGTGCCAGACTTCCTGTATGGCGCCATGGAAAACGCGGGCGCCGTGACGTTTGCGGAACGCGGCTTCATGCACAAGGATAAGATGACCGCCTCCCAGCGCCACGATCTGGCCAGCGTCATCATGCACGAGATGGCGCACCAGTGGTTCGGTGACCTGGTCACCATGCAGTGGTGGAATGGCCTGTGGCTGAACGAGAGCTTCGCCTCCTTCATGGGCACCCTGGCGACTGCCGAAGCGACGGAGTTCAAGAACGGCTGGCAGTATTTCTACACGCAAGGCAAGGCGCGCGCCTATGTGTCGGACGAGCAGGTGACCACGCACCCGATCGAAGTGCCGGTACCGTCCACCGCCAATGCATTCGACAATATCGACGCCATCACCTACTCGAAGGGCGCGTCCACGCTGAAACAGCTGCGCCATCTGCTGGGTGAAGAAACGTTCCGCAAGGGTGTGCACAACTACCTGGTGAAGTACCAGTACAAGAACGCCAAACTGGATGACTTCATCGGCAGTCTGGGTGATGCGGCAGGCCGCGACCTGTCGCAATGGACCAAAGACTGGTTGTATCAGCCGGGCGTGAATACCATCACCGCAAATTACAGCTGCGCGGGCGGCAAGATCAACAGCTTCAATCTGCAGCAGACCGCCAGCGCGCAATACCCGGTGCTGCGCGAGCAGCGCGTGCAGGTTGCGCTGATGGACAAGCAGATGAAGGTCGGCAAAGTGGTGGCCGTGACCTACAAGGGCGCGAACACCGAAGTGCCAGAACTGAAAGGCGCCGCTTGCCCGGATCTGGTCTACCCGAACTATCAGGACTGGGGCTTCGCGAAAGCCAAGCTGGATAAGCATTCCTTCGCCAGCGCGCGCAAGAGCCTGAGCAAGGTGGAAGACCCGCTGCTGCGCGCCATGCTGTGGCAGTCGCTGTGGGATGGCGTGCGTGACGGCGAGCTGCCGCTGAACGAGTTCGTGCAGGCAGTGCTGAACAACGCACCGGCCGAAAAGGACTACGTGGTGCTGGGCGATGTGCTGACCAAGACCACGCAAGCCAAGGCATATCTGGACAAGATGAATCCGGACGCCGCCTACAGCCGCAAGAC
>NZ_JBFRDW010000324.1:0-6702 GCF_052113985.1 Pseudoduganella sp. RAF53_2
GACAACCGCAGACCATTCTCGCCCATGTCCGGCAGCAACAGACCTTCGATCGGGTTGCCTTGCAAGTCGTACAGCGCTCCGGTGAATAGGTCGCCCAAAGGTAGGGCCAACAGCTTCATTTCCAGGGGGCGAACAACGCGGTCGTAGTAATCAGTCTGCTCTGGCGTCATCAATGTCGTGGATTCTTGGGGTTGAAAATGGCAATCATACAGGCAGCTTGTAGAATGGCAATCGTCCAGACTAGCGGTCGAGGTCGAGATGCCGAATAATAGAGCGCTATGAGCACCCCAATTACATTGACGGTCGGCGAAATGACGCTGACGGAAAACGCACATTACATCGGCTGGGATCATGGCGAGCTCTTCCAGGAGGTGGATCGACAGCGAAGACCGCATCCCTGCATCAACTACGACTACTACGAGCAACATCCTGACCTAGATGTGTCGCAAAGCGAAATGTGTTTCTGTCGGCCTTTGCGCTTAATGGTTCAGCGTTTGGAAATGCTCGGGTATACGCTAGATGCAGTTAGGGCCGACTTCAACCGCGTCGTGGCGACCGATCTTGAAGAAAGCGCGGGAATCGAAGAGGTGGGTGGGCCGGTTAGGTCGGTTCCTATGGATTTCGACAGGTTCTTGGCGTTCATCCGGAAATACGCGGTAAGTGAGCTTAGCGACAAGTACATTGAGGACTACGACGTCGGGCACCTCGCGAAGAGTGGGGTTTTCGCGAGCGAGCCTGAACTTGAACAGCTGCCAGTCGGGAGTGTCTTTCGTGAGCGCGGCGGATATTCAGAGCGCAGTCACTTCGGGAATCTGATCGGATTTCTGAATCCGTACTCAATACTGCGGGTCCTTGCCGAAAACCCAGCCAACTTAGACCTGGAGGTAGTGTGGGACTATGGCAACTTCGTCGACGCAGGCTGGGCTAAGAATGACGACTTCGTCGCCGGTGCGCGTCGCACTCAAACGTACCTCATCGCGACTGAAGGTAAATCGGACACGCATATTTTGAAGCGGGCCATTGCGCTACTCCGGCCGGAAATTCAGGACTTCTTCCGATTTATGGATATTGAAGACCGACACCCGTTCTCGGGAACCGGCAACTTGGCTAAGTTTGCAGAGGGGCTCGTCAAGATCGACGTTCACAATCGTGTCGTGTTTCTCTTCGATAATGATGCGGAGGGGCTTGATGCTTACCTTAGTCTAAAGCGTTTCTCATTCCCCGCGAATATGCGCGCTATGGTGCTTCCTGATATTGATGACTTCCGCTTCTTTCCGGCGCGGGGGCCGGAAGGTGTTGTGAACGCCGACATCAACGGGCGGGCTGCTGCGATCGAGTGCTACTTGGACCTGCGGTTGCATAATCGCAAGCCAGCGCAGGTGACTTGGACCAACTACAAAGACAAGCTGGACAGATACCACGGGGCGCTAGATTTCAAGGAAAGCTACTCGGATGCGTTCTACGCTGCAACAGCAGAGGCCATTGCCTCGAATGAATACGACGTTGGCAAGCTGAGGGTCGTGCTGAGCGCACTTGAGCGCCAGTGCGTACAGCTAGCCGAGCAGATGCTGCCAGTCGTACAGAGCTACAGCTGATTCGCTACACTGCCCCGGCCGCTGAGTTGGTAGGCGGCCGGGGGCGTAAGTTACGCGGCGAGCGGCAAGGCGCTCTTGATCGCAGCCTGTATTTTTGCCATCTCCCGATCGTCGTTCTGGCCGTCGATCCACTTGGCGTAGACCCGGAAGAACATCTCCAGGCTGTGGCCCAGCTGGCGGGCCATGAATGCCGGGTTGGCGCCGGCCATGAGCCCGATGGTGGCGTAGGTGTGGCGCGAGTTGTATGCGCGGCGATGGCGGATGCCGAGGCGCTTGAGCGTGGTCGTCCACCAAGTGGCGCCGGTGATGCGGTGATACAACCAGGGCTCGTTGTAGTACGGGTCGTGGAACACCTTGCCGCTGGTCGTGAACTTGCGCTGGGCGATCAATGCTGCCAGCGCTTCGTGCGTGAGCTTGACGATGCGGCGCGTCGATGTCTTGGTCGAGTCCTGCTCCTCGTCGTACACGACAACTACTTCGACCAGAACTTCGCCTTTGTTCAGGTCCACGTTCGACCAGTCCAGCGCGATCGCTTCTGACGTGCGCAAGCCCGAGAAGAATTGGAACTGGACATAGTTCAGGACTTGCACGCTGTAGTGCTCGCCGATGCTGGTCAGGATCTTCTGCACCTCGCGTAGTGAGAACGGATCGGGATCGGCGGCCTGCACCAACGCATACTCTAGCCCACTGCACGGGTTGTCCTTGATCTGCTTGTCGCGCACGGCGAGGTCAAACACGCTGCGGATGATCGACAGCTGGTTGTTGCGACTCTTGTTGCTCTTCCAGGTGCCTTGCTTCAGGGCGTGCTTAATGTCGGAATGGACGATCAGCTTGATTGGCTTGTTCGGGATATGCTTCTTCCAGAAGTTGTCCTTCTGCTGGCGGTACATCTTCTTCGTGGAAGGCTTGTGCTCGAGCAGGTCGCACCAACGGTCGATAAGATCGAAGAACGGCTCGTCCCCCGTCTTCGCCTTCGGTGCTGGCGCGGTGGTGGAGTCTGGGAACGTGGCCCTGTAATCGAAGGTGCCCAAGCGGATCTGGTCGCGCACCTCGGCGACCAGGCGTGAAGCGTACTTCACGTTTGCCGGCGTGGGCTCCAGCATGGAGCCGTCCATGCGTACGGTTTCCTTGCACTGTCTGCCGTCGAACGTGAAGTACACGCGGATGCTGTTGTCGCGGACTTCAACGCCGCTCAGTTTTGCTGCTCGACCCACTTGTAATACTCCTGGAGGTTCATGGTGATGCGGCCGTCAGGGGCCTTGCGGTAGTGCTTGCCGTTGATCCATACGCCGTCTTCCACTTTGCGGCGCACGGCTTTCTCGGTATAGCCGGTGAGGGCGGAAAACATTGGGATCAGCATCCACTGCARGCCGATCGATTCCGCGTTTTGTGTCATGGTGGTCATGCGGTCACCTGGTTCTTCGCGTGAACTGCAGCGTAGTGGACGGGGTCGAGCCCGGCCCATTCCACGTCCTCGACTTCGGCTATGCGATACAGCGCATCCTTGCCCACTGACTTGACGATTTCGTCGTGCATGACGTCGCCATGCGCGCTGTGCGGGGCCAGTGCGCCGAGTGCGGCAATCACGCCGCGCATGAATTCGTCAGCGCATGGTGGCGTATGGTTCGCTAGTGTGGAGCTTGGTGCAGGGGGCGCTGTTAGGTCCGCCGCAAAGGAAGTAGCGAGTGCAATGACCGCCGCGCGTTCATCAATTCGCTGCAGGTTCTGATCAACCACGCCCCGTTCCTTTAGATCGAGCTTGGCGTGGACTAGCTGGTGCATTGGCATATAGCGATGCAGAGTGCGGATGATTTGATCGCCGGCCGTTAGTTCAGCGATGAGGTTGCGGATGACCAGTGGAGCAGACAGCGAGCTGGTCGATACGTTGGTGTGATTTTTAAAAGCGTTCATGTTTTGGCTGTGTTGGTTCTTGGCGGGCTATGCGGTCACCAGCAACACCAGGTAGGTGCTGCCGGCGGCGAGAATGGCGAACATCACCAGGTCGAGGACGAAGCCTTCTTTCATGGTCATGGGCGGTTCGGAGTCGGGAACGGCCACGCAGCTGCCGGCCTCAGGTCAGTCGCGATCTGTGCTGCTCGGTTCTTCCTCACCTTGATGGTGGGGCCGCTAGCGTCGGATGCCGCGTCCTCGCCTGCTACTGCCTTTGGCTTGAGTGAGAGGGTCTTGCGGTTGCCAGCTGGCTCCTGGGCTTCGCTTTCTGCTGTTTCCGGCGCAGAGGTATCCTCGGCTTGCAGTGCGGTCGCTTCGATCGGCTTGATATGCCAGCCGCCACGGTACATATAGCCTGCGCGGTCGCCTGYGGCTTCCAGCGTTGCTACCAGGTGCGGAGCCTGATCGATAATCAGGTCGGCCAGATCATCCAGGCGGCCAGGGTTGGCCTTGATGTAGGCCGTGAGAGCATCTTCCGTTTGCAGCGTCGTGAGGTCGATGCCTACCAATTCCTCCGCCCCCTCCTGTGTCGAACTGCTGGCGGCAGGTGCTGGCTCGTTCTTCGGCTTGGCCTTGGCGCGCTTTGCCGCTGGTGCCGCCGGCGCAAGGTTGATCTCCTTCTGCGCTGGTGCCTTCGCCTTTGTCTTCTTCGCCTTCGGCTTAGATTTCGCCGCCTCCTTTTCCTTGGCAGCTTGCACCAAGCCGGCGCGGATTGCTGGGGCGTCAATGCCGGCTTCCACGGCCGCCTTAAGCATGCGGGTCGGCTTTTCCCCGTGACCGCTGTACGTGTTGACGATCAAGTCGCGGGCGAAGGTCAGGTCGATGATGAGCTGGTGCACGTCGTCGATCGGCATTTGGCGGATGACGTCCTTGATCTTGTCCGACCCGTTCACCCACTTTTTGTTGAAGTAGCCGCTCTCGAACTCGCTGCCGGTCCAGCCATAGGTTTTGCGGATGAAGCCATCGGCCTCATTCGGGCAGCCGCTGAACAGAAGGACGGCGATTTCGTGCTTATCGTAGGGTGCTGGGCCGTGCTCTTGGTAGTGGCCACGCAGGGCGGTAAACAGGTCGCGGCGGTATTGGCGTTCGATCGCTGCATCCCGCTCCTGCTGCTTTTCTTTGGCCTTCGCTTTGGCAGCCTCGGCTGCCGGCGTCTTCCCTGCAGCGTCGGACTCCTGGGCGCGTTCCTCAAGGTCTTTCGTCTTTGCAGCTTCGATCAGCTTGCCGGGTTTGTTTGGATCTTCCACCAGCACGGTTTCCGGCAGGTTCTTGCCCAGCAGCTTGCGGTAGGTGGTCTCTTTTCCGCCAACATAGAACTTGGCATCCAGGGCGCTGTAGCCAGCGCTGAGGGAGTCGTTCCAGGAGCTGGTCTTGATCTTCTTCGCCGCGTCGCCGGTAACTACGGTCTTGCCGGCGTCCTCGGCTTTTTTGCGTGCGTTCGCTGCATGCGCTGCTTCCTTTTCACGGAAGCAGGACGGATCTGTGCAGACGTTTGCATTCTTGTCGCCGCCGTCGAAATCAGGTTGATTGCCGGAGCGCTTTGGGCACTCAACGCACGATCCAGCGATGTTGACCAGGTTGGAGTCCTTGATCGAGAACACGGCGCCTTTCAACTCAACCGTGTAGTTGGTGCGCAGGTGTTCGCGGACAGCTCGCACGGACATCCTGTTGCCGTAGTAATCCGGCTTGCTGACTTCCTCGGCAGCTTTGAGCTGCATTGCCGGCGTTGGCAATCGTGCCAGCTGTTCAGCGACGGATTCCTCGAATTTGTCGTCCAGGAACATGTCGCGGAGCTTGAGCGAAAGGCGGCACAACTTGAGCCGGTTATAGATGTAGGTGCGGCTCTTCTTCGTGTGCTCGATCAACTGATCGATGGTGTATCCGTGGTTGTGCATCAGGCCCTGATAGCCCTCTGCTTCTTCCAGTGGGTGAGGGTCTTCACGTTGGATGTTCTCCAATAGCTGGATAACGGCCGCCTGCTCGTCCGACAGCGCTTTGACGCGCACAGGAACGCGGGACAGGCCGGCTATGACGGCCGCGCGATATCGGCGCTCGCCGGCGACGATTTCGAAGCGCTGTGGCTGATCGGCAGTGGGCTTTACAGGGCGGATCAGCAGGTGCTGGAGAATGCCGTATTGGTTGACGTTCTCGGCCAGGCGCTGCAGAGCTTCCTCATTGAAGCGCTTCCGGTTCGTGAGCGAAATGCRAATGTCCCAGGTATCGACTTCCTGGTGGCCTTCGATAACCAGCTCGTCGACCACGATGACGCGGTCGGCGGGCATAGGGACAACGGGTGGTGCGAGTGCGACGAGTTTAGACATGGTGGGGCTCTCGATTAATCGCGGTCGTTCGCCGCGAGGGATTTGAAATCAGTGGTTGCAATGCGGCGAACTGGATGCTTGCGGGCATACGAGCGCAAGGCTCGACCAAGGCGCGGGTCATCCAGGGCGGCGTCCAGCGGCTTGGCTATCTGCAGAGCGCGGTGAGCGGCGACTAAGGTGGGGCGGTCGGGTTCTGCTGGCATAACCGTGATGCCGCAAGGGGCGTCCCCGGCGCGCTGCGCAGCGGCATCGGCTGCACTGGCTGCGTCGGATGCGTGCGTCTGGAACATCGTTATGCCGGCGCTGGTGCGGACTTTCACGTTGAACTCATGCACGAGCTGATCGTGGGCTGCAAGGGCGACGCGCAAGTCGTCGGCGGTGTCGCCGCGCATGCCTGCAAAGCCGGCTTCTACCAGCAACTCAGTGGCGTTCGCCGCGGCGATCTGCAAATTCTTCATGCTGGCGACCAGTGCTGCGGCATGATCGCTGAAGTTGTCGTTGGCGGCGATAGATGGGAGAGGCGCGCTCACTTGCACACCTCCTGCATCGTGGGCGAGCCGTGTGCAGACGTCTGCACACGCTGTACCGATGGGGCAAGGTTGCGCGCCTTGATGTAGTCATGGCCCTTGAGTCCCGCGAAGGGATCGGGCCGGCTCGCGCGAATCCGAACTACTGGATTTTCGGCGAGTGCTTGCTCGTTGAAACCGCGTGGGTGGGATTCGGGTGAGACCATGTTTGCTCCTATCAAAGAATTGATACGAGCGGAGTATAGATAATCTATTCTTTGAAGTAAAGAAAAACTATACTTTAATGTAAAGTTACTCTAAATTCTCTCG
>NZ_JBFRDW010000325.1:0-6690 GCF_052113985.1 Pseudoduganella sp. RAF53_2
TTTTTATTTGGCGCTGAGCGATATATTTTTTCGTATCGATCTTGAATATTAATTCATTGGATCGCTATCGTTAATCCTTCTACCATTCCTTTATCGAAATTGGAGGAATGCATGTCAGACAAGAAGAAGGACATCAAGCTGCGCTCTGCCGAATGGTTCGGCACGCAGGACAAAAACGGCTTCATGTACCGGAGCTGGATGAAGAACCAGGGCATTCCCGATCACGAATTCCAGGGCAAGCCGATTATCGGCATCTGCAATACCTGGTCTGAACTCACTCCCTGCAACGCCCACTTCCGCAAACTGGCGGAGCACGTCAAGCGCGGCATTCTGGAAGCCGGCGGCTTCCCCGTTGAATTCCCGGTGTTCTCGAACGGCGAATCGAATCTGCGCCCGACCGCCATGCTGACCCGTAATCTGGCCAGCATGGACGTGGAAGAGTCCATCCGCGGCAATCCAATGGATGCCGTGGTCCTGCTGGTTGGCTGCGACAAGACCACCCCGGCGCTGCTGATGGGCGCTGCATCCTGCGACATCCCGGCCATCGTCGTCACCGGCGGCCCTATGCTGAACGGTAAGCTGAATGGCAAGAGCATTGGCTCCGGTACCGCCGTGTGGCAGCTGCACGAACAAGTCAAGGCCGGCGAAATCTCGATGCACGACTTCCTGGCCGCCGAAGCGGGCCACTCGCGCTCCGCTGGCACCTGCAACACCATGGGCACCGCATCGACCATGGCCTGCATGGCCGAATCGCTGGGTACCTCGTTGCCGCACAACGCCGCGATTCCTGCCGTGGATGCGCGCCGCTACGTGCTGGCGCACATGTCCGGCATGCGTATCGTCGAGATGGTGTGGGAAGACCTGCGCCTGTCCAAGATCCTGACCAAGGAAGCGTTCGAAAACGCGATCCGCACCAACGCTGCCATCGGCGGTTCCACCAACGCCGTGATCCACCTGAAAGCCATCGCGGGCCGCATGGGCGTGGAACTGGAGCTGGAAGACTGGACCCGCATCGGCCGCGGCACGCCGACCCTGGTGGATCTGCTGCCATCCGGCCGCTTCCTGATGGAAGAGTTCTATTACGCCGGYGGCCTGCCGGGCGTGCTGCGCCGCCTCGGCGAAAACGGGCTGCTGCCGCACAAGGACGCACTGACCGTGAACGGCAAGTCGATCTGGCAGAACGTGCAGGACGCGCCGATCTATGATGAAGAAGTGATCCGTCCGATCGAYAAACCGCTGATCGAAGATGGCGGCATCTGCATCCTGCGCGGCAACCTGGCGCCGCGCGGCGCGGTGCTGAAGCCGTCCGCTGCCTCGCCGCACCTGATGCAGCATCGCGGCAAGGCAGTGGTGTTCGAGGACTTCGACGACTACAAGAAGCGCATCATCGATCCGGACCTGGACGTGGATGAGAACTCGATTCTCGTGATGAAGAACTGCGGCCCGAAAGGTTATCCGGGCATGGCGGAAGTGGGCAATATGGGTCTGCCGCCAAAGCTGCTGGCCAAGGGCATCAAGGACATGGTCCGTATTTCGGATGCGCGCATGAGTGGTACGGCTTATGGCACCGTGGTGCTGCACGTGGCGCCTGAAGCGATGGCCGGTGGCCCGTTGGGCGTGGTGCAGGAAGGCGACTACATCTCGCTCGACTGCGCGGGCGGCAAGCTGAATCTGGAGATTTCGGATGAGGAGCTGAAGGCACGCCTGGAGGCGCGTGCGGCCAAGCCGAGCGACCGTCCGCAATCCGGCTACGCGCAGCTGTATGTCGATCACGTGCTGCAGGCAGACGAAGGCTGCGACTTCGACTTCCTCGTCGGCACCCGCGGCGCCGCTGTGCCAAAGCATTCGCATTAAAACCAGAGGCGCAAACCTGGTGGCTGCCACGCCGTGGCAGCCACCTGTTTTAAGCCTTGGGTTGTAAATCAGGAGACTTATATGTTGCTCGTTCAATTCAAAAACGCCGCCGGTGAGCGTGCGGTGGGCCTGCTGGAGCAGGGGGCCATCCGCGTCATCGACGGCTACCAAACCACCTACGCGCTGGCGCAAGCCGCCATCCGCCAGCAGAAATCGCTGGCTGCCCTGGCCGACGCCAGCGCCGGCAGCACCACGGTGGACCCGGCCGCTGTCACCTGGCTGGCGCCGCTGGACCACGAAGACCAGGCCCACTGCTACGTCACAGGCACCGGCCTGACCCACCTCGGCAGCGCCGATGCGCGCGATGCCATGCACAAGAAAATCGGCGGCGACGTCGAAGCCCTGAGCGATTCCATGAAGATGTTCCGCCTCGGCGTGGAAGGCGGCAAACCAGCCGCCGGTACCGCAGGCGCTCAGCCGGAATGGTTCTACAAAGGCGACGGCTCGATCGTGGCCGCCAGCGGCACGCCGCTGCAAATGCCGGACTTCGCCCTGGACGGCGGCGAAGAGCCTGAAATCGCAGGCCTGTACATCATCGGCGACGACGGCCAGCCATACCGTGTCGGCTACGCGATCGGCAATGAATTCTCCGACCACGTGACCGAGCGCCAGAATTACCTCTACCTGGCGCACTCCAAGCTGCGCGCCTGCGGCGTTGGCCCGGCCCTGCTGGTGGGCGAACTGCCGGCGCATATCGACGGCGTGTCCCGCGTGATCGGCAAGGACGGCAAGGTACGCTGGGAAAAGGCTTTTGTAAGCGGCGAGCAGAATATGAGCCATACCATCGCCAACCTGGAACATCACCACTTCAAATACGCTTTATTCAAGCGTCCTGGTGACGTGCATATTCACTTTTTCGGTACAGCTACGTTAAGCTTCGCAGACGGCATCAGCGTGCAGCCCGGCGAGACCTTCGAAGTTGAAGCGCCTGCCTTCGGTCCCGCGCTGCGCAATCCGCTGGCCGTGGTTGAAACCTCTTATGCGAAAGTGAAAGCACTATGACGATTACCGGAGAAGCACTCATCGGCGGCGTGGCCGTCAAAGGCGAAGGTAGCAGCATCAAAGCCTTCGATCCTACCAAGCGTGATCATATCGAACCGGCTTTCAACGCCGTCAGCGAAGCGCAGATCGACCAGGCATGCCGCCTGGCCGGTGAGGCCTTCGACACCTTCCGTGCTACCTCGGACACCGACCGCGCCAAGTTCCTGGAAACCGTGGGCGAAGAAATCATGGCCATCGGCGATGAGCTGATCGAGCGCGCCATGGCGGAAAGCGGCCTGCCGCGCGCCCGCCTGGAGGGCGAGCGTGGCCGCACCGTCAACCAGCTGAAACTGTTCGCTGATCTGCTGCGTGAAGGTTCCTGGCGCGATGCGCGCCTGGATTCGCCGCTGCCGGAGCGTACCCCGCCGCGTCCCGACCTGCGCATGCGCATGATCGGCGTCGGCCCTGTGGCCGTTTTCGCTGCATCCAACTTCCCGCTGGCCTTCTCGGTGGCTGGCGGTGACACCGCTTCCGCCTTTGCTGCGGGCTGCCCGGTCGTGCTGAAGGCGCACTCCGCCCACCCCGGCACTTCCGAACTGGTTGGCCGTGCCGTCGCGAAAGCCGTTGCGCGCTGCGGCCTGCCGAAGGGCACCTTCGCACTGCTGACTGGCACCGGCCGCCATATCGGCACCACGCTGGTGGCGCATCCTTCCATCCAGGCGGTGGGCTTTACCGGCTCCCGCGCAGGCGGTACCGCACTGATGGCTGTTGCCGCCGCACGTCCGCAGCCGATCCCGGTCTATGCCGAGATGAGCTCCATCAACCCAGTGGTCCTGCTGCCGAAGGCGCTGGCTGCGCGTGGCGAAACCATCGCCCAGCAGTTCGCAGCTTCGCTGACCATGGGCGTTGGCCAGTTCTGCACCAATCCGGGCATGGTAGTCGGCCTGGCTGGTCCTGAGCTGGACAAGTTTGCCGTCGATGCTGCCGCAGCGCTGGGCAACACCGGTCCAGCCGTCATGCTGACCCCAGGCATCGCCGGTGCGTATCAGGAAGGCGTGGCCAAGCTGGCCGCACAGGAATGCGTGAAGACCGTGACCCTGGCCAATCAGGAAGAAGGCAAGGGTGCTCCGGCGCTGTTCCAGTCCGGCGCATCGGACTTCCTGAAAACCCATGCGCTGCAGGACGAAGTATTTGGTCCCGCATCCCTGATCGTGGCCTGCAAGTCGCTGGACGAAGTGAAGCAAGTGATCGAAAACCTGGAAGGCCAGCTGACTGCAACCCTGCAACTGGACGAAGGAGATTTCGACGCTGCCCGCGCGCTGCTGCCTGTGCTGGAACGCAAAGTGGGCCGCATCCTGGCCAACGGCTTCCCGACCGGCGTGGAAGTATCCACCGCCATGGTGCACGGTGGTCMATTCCCATCGACCGCGGATGGCCGCAGCACCTCGGTTGGCACGGGCGCGATCAGCCGCTTCCTGCGTCCGGTGTGCTACCAGAACATCCCGCAGGCGCTGTTGCCTGATTCCCTGCGCGATGGTAATCCGCTGGGCATCTGGCGCCGCCGCGACGGTGCGCTGACCAAAGAGTAAACAAGAAAAAAACTGTTCGGAGACAAGCATGACTGATTTGGCCAAGTTTGGCAGCCTGCGAGGCAAGCGGGTATTTGTGACGGGTGGCGGCAGCGGTATCGGTGAATCGATCGTTACCGCTTTCGCGGAGCAGGGCGCACAGGTGGCGTTTGTGGACATCGTCCGCGACGCCAGCGAAGCGCTGGTGGAGAAGATCAAGGCTGCCGGCCATACGGCGCCCGTGTTTCGCCACTGCGACATCACGGATATTCCGGCGCTGCAGCAGACCATTGCCGACTTGGCCGCATCGCTTGGCGATTTCGATGTGCTGGTCAATAACGCAGCAAACGACCAGCGCCACAATGCCGAGGAAGTCACGCTTGAATACTGGGACAACCGTATTGCCATCAACCAGCGCCCGATGTTCTTCACCTGCCAGTCTGTTATCCCGGGCATGAAGAAGAAGGGCACTGGTTCCATCATCAACATCAGCTCCATTTCCTTCCATGCCAAGGGCGCGGGCTATCCGGTGTATGCGACGACCAAGTCCGCCGTGATCGGCCTTACGCGCTCGCTGGCACGCGACCTCGGTGGCTTCGGCATCCGCGTCAACACGGTCACGCCAGGCTGGGTCATGACCCAGCGTCAGCTCGATCTGTGGGTCGACGAGGCAGCCAAGGCGGAAATCGCCCGCACCCAGTGCCTGCCGGGCGCGCTGATGCCCAGCCACATTGCATCCAWGGTTYTCTTCCTCGCAGCCGACGATAGCGCCATGTGCACCGCACAGGAATTCATCGTCGACGCCGGTTGGGTCTAAGCGCCGATGCGCGCCTGTTGGAGCGTTGCCGCGGCGCTGACGCTGTACGCGGCCATTCCTGCGACCTACGCAGCCACTTCAACGCCGGCAGCGGCAGCTGCTGCTGCGCCCCTGGCGAGCCCGGACGGGCATCTGTCCGTGGCCCTCGCCGTGTCGGCCGACGGCAGTGCCACTTACGCCATCCGCCGCGATGGTGCAGCGGTGCTGCTGCCATCCGCGCTCGGCATGGCGCTGGAGGGCGCCGACTTGTCGCACGCCCTCACGCTGGCAAGCGAATCGCCTGTGCGCGCGGTGCACGACAGCTACGAGCTGGCCACGGGCAAGCGTAGCCACATCACATATTCTGCCAACGAGCAGACCTATACGCTGCGCAATCCGCAACAGCAAGCGATCGACGTAACGTTCCGCGTGTCGAACGACGGCGTGGCTTTCCGCTACACCGTGCGCGGCGCGCAGTTGAAGTTCGTCTCCGAAGCGACCAGCTTTGCGTTCGCGCCGAGCACGCGCGCCTGGCTGCAGCCGATGGCGATCGCCAAGAGCGGCTTCGCGCGCACCAATCCGTCTTACGAAGAATTCTGGCAGAAGGACATCCCGGTCGGCACGCCGTCACCGATGGCCGGCTGGATTTTCCCGGCCCTGTTCCGCACCGGCGATACCTGGGTAGCGCTAACTGAAGCGGGCATGGACGGCAGCTTCCACGCCTCGCGCCTCGCCACACAAAGCGAAGGCGGCGTTTATCGCATTACCGGTCCGGCGCCGGAAGAAGTGACGCCGAACGGCGCCTTGCTGGCGCATGCGGAAGGCGAACTGGTATCGCCATGGCGCGTGCTCGCCATCGGCAACCTGGCCACACTGGTCGATTCCACCCTGGGTACGGACCTCGCGGCACCGGCCGCGCGTCCGATGGCTAGCTGGATCAGGCCGGGCCACGCCAGCTGGAGCTGGGCAATCCTGAAAGACGACTTCACCACTTATGACGTGCAGAAGCAGTTCATCGACTACGCGGCGAATATGCACTGGGACTACACCCTGATCGATTCGGGCTGGGACCAGAAAATCGGCTACGAGAAAATTGGCGAGCTGGCTGCCTACGCGAAGAAGAAGGGCGTTGGTGTCCTGGTCTGGTACAACTCCGCCGGTCCCTGGAACGACACGGGCATGACGCCCATGAACAAGCTGCTGACGCACCAGGATCGCGTGGCGGAGTTCAAAAAGCTGCATGAGCTGGGTGTCAAGGGCGTCAAAGTGGACTTCTTCGGCGGCGATGGCCAGTCGATGATCGCTTACTACGTCGACATCCTGAAAGACGCCTACGACGCCCAGTTGCTGGTGAACTTCCACGGCGCCACGCTGCCGCGCGGCTGGTCCCGCACCTGGCCGAATCTGATGACGATGGAAGCCATTCGCGGC
>NZ_JBFRDW010000326.1:0-6688 GCF_052113985.1 Pseudoduganella sp. RAF53_2
GTCCGGCACGCCCTGCTGCAGATTGATCAGGGCAGTCAGCTGGCGTTGCCAGGCTTCCTGCCGTTCGAACCAGGTCGCCAGATCCGGCAACCCAAGCTTCTCCCGCAGCGCGGCGGCAGCGGCCATCGCACCTTCATCGCCGAGGTGGCCCAGCAGGCTTTGCGCCTGTGCGGCGATGAGCATGAAGCCTGCCGACTCCGCGTTCTGCACCAGATCCTGCAATTCGGCCCGGCGCTGCTTCAGCTGCGGTAGCGCGAGCCAGTAATAGAGCAGCGACTGGAACATTTGCGCCTGCATTGGTGTTTCCCAGCCGCGCGACAGTACGATGTCGGCCTGCATGGTGCCGGCGCGTATCTGGCGCAGCATGCTTAGTTGCTGGTAGACCGCGCTGTCCGGATTGTGCTGGGCGTGCACGGCCAGCTCCAGATAACTTTCTGCCGCCTTCAGGTGTTTGGCTTCGCCCGCGCGCAGCAAGGCCACCACGTAGAGATGGCCGCCCATGCCCTGGAACAGATGCTTGCGTTTGCCGGATTCGCGGCGGATCGCCTTCAGTGCTGCTTCAAAGCCGGCCAGTGCCGCGCCTGCAGCGTTTGCGTCACCGCGCAGCAGCGTGACCACGCTGGAGAAGAACTGCGCCAGCGCGCCTTCCACGCCTTCCAGGTAGCGCGCCGCATCGGCAAGCTGCCCGCACAGAATCGCATGCTCGGCCAGTGCCAGGCGCAGCGCCGGGCTGACGATATGGTCGCCCGCGATACGGCGCTGGAAATGACGCTCCGCATAACCGCGCACCAGCGGCGCCAGGGCCGGTTCGCGCTGGGTGTGCTGGAGCAGCAGCATCAGCACATCGTCCTGCAGCAGCGGATGCACCAGCAGCAGCATGCCTGTCTCGAACGGACGCGTGAAGATGTCGACAATCGGATGCAGTTGCGCCGCCTCGTAGCACACCATGCAGGCCTGCAGCAGCGGCATCACTTCCTGCGGCGGACGTCCACGCAGCAGCGCCATGCGCAGGCGCGCCACGCCGTGGCGGTAGCTGCGCGGCTCGTAATTGCCGTTCCAGCTCTGGCGCATCGGGTTGAGCGACTCGTGCGCGATGCACAGATCGTCCAGCAGATGCGCGCCGATGGCGGCGCGGATGGCAGGCCAGCGCAGCTTCGTATTGCAGACATAGCCGCGCGCCGTCACCACGCTGGCGAAGGCCAGGCGTTCCAGCTTGATCAGGGGATCATCCAGCGATGTCACCGTGAATGGCTGGCCGTTCACATCGTTGACGCCAGCCTTATTCAGCTGATCGAGAATCGCCGTGCGGCCGACGGGATCGCCCATCAAGGCCAGCAAGGCGAGAATCATCTTCTCGGGGAGTTCGAGCGCGTCGAACTCCGCCAGCAGCGCATCACTCATCAGAAATTATCGATCACCACGGGCGGCGCGGCATCAGCCACCGGCAGGCCGAAGATGCGCTGATAGAAATACAGTTCGGATTCCAGCGTGCGCACGATGTTCTCCGCCTTGCGGAAACCGTGGCCTTCGCCTTCCAGCGGCACATACGCCACCGGCACCCCGCGCTGCTTCAGCGCATCCACCATCATCTCGGACTGCTGCGGCGGCACGACTTTGTCATCCAGGCCCTGGAAGAAGATCATGGGGCGCGACAGGCGCTGCGTGTGATTGATCGGCGAACGCTGGGCATACAGCGCTTCGGCGGCGGGCTGCGGCGCGATCAGGTATTCGTTGTAGTGCGATTCGAATTTGTGCGAATCCTGATCCAGGCCCTTGAGGTCGGACACGCCGTAGTAGCTGGCGCCCGCCTTGAACACATCGTGGAAGGTCAGCGCGCACAGCGTCGTCAGGCCGCCTGCGCTGCCGCCGCGCACGATCAGGCGTTCGCCATCCGTCAGGCCGCTGGCGACGAGATGGCGCGCACCGGCGATGCAATCCTCCACATCGACGATGCCCCACTGGCCTTTCAGCGCGTCACGGTATGCGCGGCCAAAACCGGTGCTGCCGCCGTAATTCACGTCCAGCACGCCGAAGCCGCGGCTGGTCCAGTATTGCGTGGCCAGCTTCAGCGTGCTGGCCGCCATGCCGGTCGGGCCGCCGTGGCTGATCACGATCACCGGCGGCTTGCTGCCCGCAGGCGCCTGCACATCCTTATTACGCGGCGGGTAGAAGAAGGCATGCGCCGTGCGGCCATTTGCGCTCGGGTAGCTGATGCTGTCGGGGATAGCCAGGTAGCCCACGTCCGGCAGGGAGGCAATCGAGCGCTCCAGCACTTGCAGCTCGCCGCTGGCCAGATCGATGCGCGCGATTTCGGCGGCGATGGTCGGGCTTCCCGCCAGCAGCACGGCGAAACCGTCGCCCACTTTCAGTTCCCGGATTTCCTGATACGGCACGGCGATCGGCGTCAGCACGCCATCGCGCAGGCGCGCCAGCTTGCTGACGCCTTTTTCGATATAGGTGCAGACAATTTCACCAGCGGGCGTGAAGCCGTACATCGCATTGCCGAAGGTCCAATGCGGCGAGCCGAATTCGGCTTCCATCGGATACAGTGCTTCGGCGCCGGAAGGGCCCAGACGGTAGAGATTCCACCAGCCGCTGCGATCCGATACAAAATGCAGCACGCCCGCAGGCGACCATTCCGGCTGGCAGATCGATTCATCCACGCCGCCCGCCACGCGGCGCGGCGCACCCAGCGAACCGTCGGCATGCACATCCGCCAGCCACAGTTCCGTACCCTGCCACGGCATGCGCGGATGATCCCAGCTAAGCCAGGCCAACTGGCGGCCGTCCGGCGACAGGCGCGGCGAAGAATAGAAATCATCGCCCAGGGCGAGCACGTTCTCGCCGCCGTCGAAACCCACCGCGCAAATCGTGTTCACCGGCTGCGCATGCGAGCCTTCGTCTTCCGGATGCTGTTCGCGCACGGCGACCAGGCGCTGGCGCTTGGCATCCACCACGAAATCGGCATAGCGTTGGCGTCCCAGGGCAGTGACCGGCTGCGGCGCGTTCGCGCCATCCTTGCGGTACAGGCGGTTATCCGCGAAATGCGAGAAGAACACCGACTCGCCGGCGACTGTGTAGGCGCCGCCGCCGTATTCGTGCACGCGGCTGCGGACATTGAAGGGCATCGGCGTCTGCTCGTCGACCGCGTTGCCGCGGCGGCGCATCAGCGTATTGCGGCCCGCTTCCGCGGCGCGGCCGGCCAGCCAGTAAATGTCATTTCCACTCAGGACGATCGAAGACAGCGGTGTTGCACCAGCGGCAACCAGGTCGGCGCTGATCGGAGATGGCCAGGCGCCAAACGGCGCGGTAATCGGATTGGTCATGGCTGGACTGGGTCAAGGCAAGAATCGGGGCAAGGATGCGATAATAGCTTTTTTCTTCCCGCTTTTGATTGTCTTTCATGCCACAATTTGCCCCGCTCCAGAACGACACCTTCCTGCGTGCGCTGCTGCGCCAACCGACCGACTACACGCCGGTCTGGCTGATGCGCCAGGCGGGGCGATATCTGCCTGAATACCGGGCGACGCGCCAGAAAGCCGGTTCCTTCATGGGCCTGGCCACCAATCCCGACCTGGCGACCGAAGTGACGATGCAGCCAATCGACCGCTACCCGCTGGATGCGGCCATTCTGTTCTCCGACATCCTGACGGTGCCGGACGCCATGGGTCTGGGCCTGCATTTCGTGGAAGGCGAAGGTCCGAAATTCGAGCGTCCGCTGAAGACGGAAGAAGAAGTGAAAGCCCTGCGTGTGCCTGAGCCGGGCTCGCTGGACTATGTATTCAAGGCCGTCACCCAGATCCGTACCGAGCTGAATGGCCGCGTGCCCCTGATCGGCTTCTCCGGCAGCCCGTGGACCCTGGCCTGCTATATGGTCGAAGGCGAAGGCTCCCGTGAGTTCCACACCATCAAAAAGATGATGTACAGCCGTCCGGACCTGATGCACCACATCCTGGACACMAACGCGCGCGCGGTCGCCGAATATCTGAACGCCCAGATCGACGCCGGCGCCCAGGCGGTGATGATTTTCGATTCCTGGGGCGGTGYGCTGGCCGATGGCGCCTACCAGCAGTTCAGCCTGAGCTATATGCAAAAAGTGGTGTCCCTGCTGAAACGTGAAGTGGATGGCGTGAAGATTCCCGCCATCGTGTTCACCAAGGGCGGTGGCCACTGGGCCGAAGAAATCGCCGCTATCGGCGCCGATGCCATGGGTCTGGACTGGACCGCCAATCTGGGCAAGATCCGCGCCCTGGTGGGCCATAAGATGGCTTTGCAGGGCAATATCGACCCGGCCGTCCTGTTCGCCAACCCGGACCAGATCCGCGCGGAAGCCGTGCGCACCCTGGAGTCGTTTGGCAAGCATAATACCGGCCACGTCTTCAACCTGGGCCACGGCATTTCTCAGTTCACGCCGCCGGAATCCGTCTCGGTGCTGGTGGAAACGGTCCATAGCCATAGCCGGGCAATGCGCGCGGCTTGATGTAGTTTGGCTTCAAAAGAGGCGCGTTTCCTCGGGAGCGCGCCTTTTTTCATGGTTGACGCCGGTTAGTGTGGACTGACTTATGCACAAAAATTTCTGCTGCGGAAATATGAGGCAGCACTTGCAAGCATGCTGTGAGCATATATCTAAGTGATTGATTTTTAAAGGCTATTTTGATGCCGTTTTTGTCAACGTTTAGGCGCGTGTAAGGCTTATCCATAGGGAGAAGTTGTATTGTTGAGTCATTCTCCACAAAGTTATCCCCAGATTCTGTGGAAAAAAGCGAAAAATACTTAGTAAACCGGCACTTAGTAGGAATTTGTAGGAATTGTCTGAGCACCATGTTGCGGTGCATGATATTTTTGTAAGTTTCTGTGGTTATGGTTTGTTGCGGAAACGCAAATGTTAATGTTTCCCCATAGGTACAATGTCCGGCGGCCGGAGCAGGGGTTTTCCACCGTTCGCGGCGCAGAAAAAGCTTGATTTCACCGAAAAACTGGTCCCTAAATACTGGACTTATGCACAGCACGAGGAAAAATATGCGGTTTTTTGCTCTCCTAGGAGGGCATTTCCAAGTGACTGTTTTTAAAGGGAAAAATCTTCAGCTTTTGGGCCTGTTTGAGTGGATATCAAGTTGATGGTTACCGCTTGCATGGAATCAAGACTCCATTTTCCACAAAGTTATCCCCAGAATCTGTGGATAGTTAAAGAATCGATCAGCAAAGGCCCGGATGGCGCACTGTATTCTTAGAATCGCCCTCGATACACCGCTCAATGCAGTGTTCGATTACCGCTGGATTTGCGAACAATCGGAGGTACCGTTTGTAGGACAATTGGCAATGGTCCCATTTGGGCGCCGTGAAGTTGTCGGTCTTATTGTCGCTGTACTACAGGAGACGGATGTCCCCGCCGAGAAGCTGAAAGACGCCCTGGCCGTGCGCACCCAGCTGGCGCCGCTGTCGGCGCAATGGCTGGCGCTGGCGGGTTTTGCTGCCGAGTATTACCAGCGTCCGCTGGGCGAAGTAGCCCTGCCGGGCCTGCCCAAGAACCTGCGCGTGCTGACTACGGTGGCTTTGGACCGCGCAATCAAGAAGCTGGCCAAGCTCGATGACGCCCACGATGGCACGCCTGCCGCCGCGCCCGTCCTGAATGCCGCTCAACAGGAAGCCGCCGATGCGATCGGTGGCGCGCAGGGTTTTGCGCCCTTCCTGCTCTACGGCGTCACGGGCAGCGGCAAGACCGAAGTCTATCTGCAAGCCTGTGCACAAGTGCTGGCGCGCGAGCCGCAGGGGCAGATTCTGATCCTGGTCCCGGAAATCAATCTCACGCCTCAACTGGAAGGCAATATCCGCGCACGCTTTCCTGGCGTGATGCTGTCCACCTTGCACAGCAGCCTGTCGGAAGGCGAGCGCATGCTGCATTGGCTGGCGGCGCACGAAGGCAAGGCGCGCATTATTCTCGGCACACGGCTGTCGATCCTCGCCTCGCTGCCGCAGTTGAAGCTGATCGTCATCGACGAGGAACACGATCCTTCATATAAACAGCAGGAAGGCTTGCGCTACTCGGCGCGCGACCTGGCCGTGTGGCGCGCGCACCAGCTGAAGATTCCCGTGGTGCTGGGCTCGGCCACGCCGTCGCTGGAAACCTGGCACCACGCGCTGGCAGGCCGCTATCGCAAGCTGGAATTGCGCGAGCGCGCCGTGCAGCAGGCCGTGCTGCCGACCGTGAAGCTGATCGACACGGCGCGCGACCGCGGCCGCGACGGCATCAGCGCCAACCTGATTGACGCCATCCGCCAGCGCATGGCCAAGGGCGAGCAATCATTGCTGTTCCTGAACCGGCGCGGCTACTCGCCGGTGATCTGTTGCGAATCCTGCGGCTGGGTGAGTGAGTGCAAGCGCTGCACCTCCTTCATGGTGCTGCACAAGCCGGAGTTCCGCCTGCGCTGCCACCATTGCAGCCTGGAGATGCGTATCCCGCGTCATTGCCCGACCTGCGGCAATGTCGACCTGCAGCCGCTGGGGCGCGGCACGCAGCGCGTGGAGGAAGGTTTGCAGGCACTGTTCCCCGAAGCGCGCATTCTGCGCATCGACGCCGACAGCACGCGCCGCAAAGGCAGTGCGCAGGAAGCTTTCGACAGCGTGCACCGCGGCGATGTGGATATCCTGATCGGCACGCAGATGGTCGCCAAGGGACACGACTTCAAGA
>NZ_JBFRDW010000327.1:0-6681 GCF_052113985.1 Pseudoduganella sp. RAF53_2
CTTCCTGCCGGTGGGTTTTGCCAAGTCCGGCACCGGCGAGTACGTGTACTCCTTGTTCCAGGTGGTCGGCATCTCGCTGATCCTGTCGTGGGTGGTGGCGGTGCTGTTCACGCCCTTCATCGGCTACAAGCTGCTGAAGGAGGAGAAGCACGCCCACCATGATGAAGACGCCGTGTACCAGCGCGGCTTTTACGTGAAATTCCGCCACTTTGTGGACTTTTGCCTGCGCCAGCGCTTCTGGGTGATTGGTATTACGCTGGCCGCGTTCGTGGGTTCGCTGCTGCTGTTCAAGGCGGTGCCGCAACAGTTCTTCCCGGCTTCCGACCGCCCGGAACTGATGGTGGACCTGTGGATGCCCAAGGCGTCGACCTTTGAGGCCAGCGAGCGCGAAGTGCAGGAGCTGGAAAAGCTGCTGAAGGGCGATCCGGATATCGAGGCGGTGACCAGCTTCGTCGGCGATGGCGCGCCGCGCTTCTATCTGCCGCTGGACGTGCAGACCCCCAACCTGAACCTTGGCGAAATGATGATCATGACCAAGGGAGGCGAGGCACGCGAGCGCGCGGTGGCCAAAGTGCGCAAGCTGTTCGACGGCCGCTTCGCCAATGTGCGTGGGCGCGTCAACCGGCTGGAGAATGGACCGCCCGTTGGCTACCCGGTGCAGTTCCGCGTGTATGGCAACGACCCGGCCAAGGTGCGTGAAATCGCTCAGAAAGTTGGCGTGATTGTGCGTACCAACCCGCATGTGCGCGCGGTCAATGAGGACTGGGGCGAGCGCGTCAAGCGCGTGCGGGTGGACGTCGACCAGGACAAGGCGCGTGCGCTAGGCGTGAGCTCCATCCAGATCAAGGCGGCCCTGGAAGCCTCGCTGTCCGGCACACCCATCACGCAGTACCGCGAAAACGACCAGTCGATTGCGGTGATGACCCGCCTGGTCGCACCCGAGCGGACGGACCTGAACAATCTGAAGGACGCGAAGATCTATCTGCGCGAAGGCAAGTTTGTCCCCGTGTCCCAGGTCGCTCGCCTGACGCTCGATAGCGAAGAAAGCCAGTTGTGGCGCCGTAACCGGATTCCCACGCTGACCGTGCGTGCCGACATTGAAGGCGCACAGGCACCCGATGTGACAAATGCTGTTTGGCCGATGTTGCAAGCCCTGTCGAAGGATCTGCCGCTCGGCTACGGCATCGAAATCGGCGGTGCGTCGGAGTCCAGCGCCAAGGCGCAGACCTCGGTCTTCGCCGTGATGCCGGTGACCGTCATCGTCGTGCTGCTGTTGCTGATGGTGCAGCTGCAGGACATGAAGAAGATGGCGCTGGTCCTGCTGACTGCCCCGCTGGGCATGATTGGTGTGGCGGCCATCATGGCAGCCTGCCAGATTCCATTTGGCTTCGTCGCCATGCTGGGCGTGATCGCGCTGGCCGGCATGATCATCCGTAACTCGGTGATTCTGGTGGTGCAGATTGACCAGGAGATGGCAACCGGCACCCCGCTCTGGACCGCCATTGTGGAGTCGGCCGTGCGGCGTCTGCGCCCCATTGTGCTGACCGCGCTGGCAGCCATCCTGGCCATGATCCCGTTGACCCATTCGGTGTTTTGGGGGCCGATGGCGTGGGCCATCATGGGTGGCCTGGCGGTAGCGACCGTCCTGACCCTAGTCTTCTTGCCGGCGCTGTATGCGGCCTGGTATCGCGCGTAGCGCCCCACCGCTGCCTGAGGAAAATTCGATGAAAATGAAACTGAAAACTCTGCCGGCAGCGCTTGGTATGCTGCTGGCCCTGCATGGCGGGATGGCAAGCGCGATGGACGTGGCCGAGGCTTACCGTCAGGCGCTGATCAATGATCCGGCCAGCCTGGCCGCCGACCAGGGCCTGCTAGCAGGCAACGAGAAGGCAGTGCAGGGCGATGCCCTGCTGCGACCGCGCGTCAATCTGCAAGCTGGCGTCTCGCGCGTCCACAATCGCCAGACCGGTGATATGACGCCCGCATCGTCGGCGTTGCTGCCCGAGTCGAGTACCGGTACCGCGAGCCAGGCCAGCGTGCAGCTGGTCCAGCCGCTGTACGACCGCAGTGCGACGGCCAACCGCCAACAATTGCGCGAGCAATCAGTGTTGGCGCGCACCCAGTTCAGGGCATCGCGCCAGGATTTGGCCATGCGCGTGGCCGAAGTGTATTTCGCCGTACTGGTGGCGGAAGACACACTGCGCGTGGTGCAGGCCGAGCGCGATGCCGTAAGCCATCAGCGCGACCGTGCACAAGCACGCTACGCCGTAGGGCAGGACCGCATCACCGATGTGCAGGAAGCGCAGGCGCGCCTGGACGCGGTGGTCACGCGCGAAGTGACGGCGCAGTCCATGCTGCAGCTGCGGCGTGCGCAGTTCCGGGAGACCGTCGGCGCGGAACCTGATGAACTGGCGCCGTTCGCCGCCAATTTCACGCCGCACATGCCTGAACCGATTGCACTGTCCGAGTGGCAGATGCGCGGCGAAAGCCGCAGCACACAAGTGCTGGCCAAGCAATCGGAACTGGAAATTGCGAATGTCGAAATTGCCAAGCACCGGTTGTCAGGACGCCCAACGCTGGTTCTGGTGGCGAGCTATGGCGCGAAGAACCAGCACGGCAGCCTGTCGCCGCTGGTGGCGCCGGAAGGTGACCGTACCGCCTCCATCGGTGTGGTGCTGAACGTTCCCTTGTATGCGGGCGGCGGCCTCGATTCACGCCAGCGCGAAGCGGTCGCGCGCCTGGGCCAGGCGGAACAGGGCCTGGCGGCGGTCAAGCGCGATGTGCGCTTGAAGGTGCAGGAGGGCTATCTGTCGGTGTYGACCGGCGTGTCGCGCATCGCCGCCCAGGAACAGGCGTTGACGTCTGCGGTGT
Organism: Pseudoduganella sp. RAF53_2; assembly: GCF_052113985.1. Lineage (NCBI taxonomy): Bacteria > Pseudomonadati > Pseudomonadota > Betaproteobacteria > Burkholderiales > Oxalobacteraceae > Pseudoduganella > Pseudoduganella sp. RAF53_2. Next base: position 2,872 of record NZ_JBFRDW010000327.1, read on the forward strand.
CCGCCCTGGAAGCGACCATCGGCGGGCGCGATGTCGGTACCCGTACGGCTTTGGACGTCCTGGACGCACAGCAGCGCCTGTTCGCCGCGGAACTGGACCTGGTGCAAGGGCGCGCCGACTATCTCCTGGGCCGGCTGYGTCTGGCGCTGGCGTCGGGCGATCTGGATGAGGAAAGCCTGACCCAGCTCAACCCGTGGCTGGCGCATTAAGGGGAATGAATGATGCGGTTCGTCATGCGCGGTCCCGCCAGCCTGCTGTCACGCGCAGGCTGGGTCGCGGTCTTCTCAATGGTTCGGAGCGCGTGCTCCTCGACACGGCCATGGGTCAACGGGCCGATTACCGAGCAGTCACCGACGCCGGCGGCGTTGGTGCGGCTGGCGGATGATGGCAAACCGCATGCGATCATTGGCGCAGTCACCCTGTCAGGCGGCGGCGCACGCGCTGCTGCCTTCGGATTAGGCGTACTGAAAGAGCTGGACGCCACGCAGTTCGCCCTGGATGGCCAGAACACGACGCTGATGGCCCAGATGGGCCTGGTGAGTGGTGTCTCTGGCGGCAGCGTGCTGGCGGCCTACTATGCGGCTTTTGGCGAGGAGACCTTTACCCGCTTCGAGCCAGACTTTCTGATGCAAGACTTCCAGGCCGGGCTGATCGCCCAGGCATTCTCGCCGCGCTCGCTGTACCGCATCAGTTCACCCTGGTATAGCCGCAGCAATGTGCTGGCAGAAAAGCTGGACATGCTGTATCGCGGCAAGACCTTTGGTGATCTGCTGGCACAGCAGCGTGGCCCGCGCTTGCTCATCACGGCGACCGACCTGACGACGGGCGCCCCATTTGAATTCACGCCCGAGCAATTCGCATTAATCTGTTCCGACTTGAACAGCGTGCCACTGTCTTATGCCGTGGCAGCGTCTTCTTCGGTGCCGTTGTTGCTGAGCCCTGTCACGGTGCGTAACTACGCCGGCAAGTGCCCCCCAGTCCAGGCAGGTGGCAGTGGCTGCGCACGCGGAAGGCAATCTGCAGGCGCGCCTGCTGGACGCGAGTGTGCAAAGTTATCTGGACGCCGACGAACGGCCGTACCTGCATCTGGTCGACGGTGGCCTGATTGACAATCTCGGCGTACGGGGCCTGCTGGTCCGCGCGGTGGCGGGAGGCACGTTGGATGCGAGCTTCCAGCATCTGCCACCCGGTTCGGTGCACAAGATCGTCCTGGTCAGCGTCAACTCGGAGCGGGATCTTGGGGAGCGCCTGGACCAAAGCGACCACGTGCCGGGTATGGGCCAGGTGATGAACGCACTGGTGTTTGGCGCCGGTTCACGCGCCACCGGCGAGACGCTTGCGGTGATGAGCGATAGCGCGCAGCGCTGGCGCCAGGAGCTGGACGCGCTACGGGGCAAGACGGGCAGTCCGTTTGCGGCCGACGCAGAAATCTATGTCATCAGCGTGAGCCTGCGTGATCTGAAGGATGCAGCAACCCGCTCGGTGCTGCTGCAGGTGCCCACCGCGCTAACGATCGTCCCATGGCAGGTGAAGCAACTGCAGGAGGCGGGTCGTGCCGCGCTGCGCGCCTCGCCCGAATTCCAGCGTCTACGCACCAGCTTGCAGCCGCCGGCAGCTGGCGCGGCACCTTGAACGGGCGGGCCGAGATGGAGGATGTTCGACATGAGAAAGAGCGTCAAGCAAGGGCTGCTGCTGCCCCGTTCCCGCCGTGAAGATAACATGCGCGAGAAACTGCAGACCGCGCCATTCCAGACTGCGATAGATTTTTTTCGGCTTGATACCGGTCGATTGCAGGGAGAGCAATCACCGGCGCGCTCGGAAGACGCGGAAGCATTAATTATCAAACCGCCACTTAAGCGAAAGCGTAGTATGCGACAGAACTCTCCCGTCGCGACCATCGAGTATCCGCTGGCCGAGGGCAAGTACCTGGCTTCCAAGACCGATCTCAAGGGCCGGATTACCAACGTGAATCCGCATTTCATCGAATCCAGCGGCTTCACCGAAGAGGAACTGATTGGCGCACCACACAATCTCGTGCGCTATCCCGACATGCCGCCCGAGGCCTTCGACGATTTGTGGCAGACCCTGTGGGCAGGCCTGCCATGGACCGGGCTGGTGAAAAACCGGAGCAAGAACGGTGACTACTACTGGGTGGAAGCGAATGTCACCCTAATGATGGAGGCAGGTGTGGCGACGGGCTACCTCTCAGTGTGGACCAAGCCCGCCCGCGTCGAGGTGGAGCAGGCCGAGCACGCGTATCGGAGCATGCGCCACGGTAATCCGGACAGACTGACGGTCCGTCGGGGCCAAGTCGCGCGCGCGGACCTGGCGGGTATGCTGTCTGGCCTCGTGAGTTCCTCGCTGCGCCTGCGCGTCGCCGGGGCGCTGGCCACGATTGCCTTGCTATTTGTCGCCATGGGTGTGCYGGGATTCACCATGGTTGATCGGAGCCTGGGCAAGTTGCTCGCGGCAGCAGGCGGGCTGGGAGTGATGGCGATTGTCCTGTTGTAGTATACCGTTCGCCACTCCGTTGGCATCCCGATGCAAGAGGCGATTAAGACTGCGCGCGCGATCGCTGGTGGTGACCTCAGTGGCAAGATTGTGACCAGCCGTCACGACGATATCGGTCAAATGCTACGCGCCATGCAGCAGATGAACCTCTATCTGGCGGCAATGATCGGTGACGTGCGTTCGAACATGGATACATGGCGGCAGCGACGCAGGACATATGGCAACACCATTGGGGACGGTAGCACGAAAATAGCGGCAAGGCCGCCACGCAGACGCGGCGATTCCGCGAGCAAACTAAAATGGGGATTGCTGATGGAGGCAGCGCTACGGCAGGGTCTTGTCCATTTGATCTACTTCACGCCCTCGCTGGGGTCTTGAGCGAGGTCCATGTGGCTGCGGCATTCTGCCGGTCGTTCTCAGGACTTCAGCCCGCTGAAGCGGGCCTGTTTATTGGCCGTTTCCGGATTTGCGTCGATGGAGCGAAACGAACAGATCTCGCATCTCTTTGTTCTCGCGCCAAGCCGTGGAAAGATGCGCGCCGCAGGAACTCGCGTCACGCGTCCGATGCAGGCGGTGTTGGCGCCCGCGGCCGAACATGAGACGTTGGATTGTGTCCGGGGATATGTGTTCACTGATAAGGTAGGCTAGCGCATAGCTCCATCCACACTCATGGGCGAGATCTAAAGCCTCATCAACGATTGCTGCAGACTTGCCGGGCATGCGGCGATCTTGAAGATCAATTGACATGATGGTCTCCTCTCTGCCAGTCGCTGCACAGACCCGTTCAGTCGGTCGGCAGATGCTATGGTGATGGAGAAAACCATACCATCCTGTGCCGTTTCGGTGGTTCGTTATTTCCTATCGCAATCTCCAAATGATATACGGGGCGGCTGAGGGGCGCATGCTGACAGGCACCCGTGCGTATTGTGCACATAGAACGCGATATGCGCCGCGCGCCGCTGGTGCGCGACATTATTCGATGTGCCATTTCATCGCCTGCCTTGTGGAATGGCCGCGCCGGCCACGCGTGGTCCGTGGGCGTCCTCAGTCGCCATTGCTGGTGCCGCTGACTGCTGATCGGATCAGCGCGCCTTTGGTCGCAGATTGCTTGCTTGCCAAGCGTGCGCTACACCGGCGCCGTAGGGGGTAGGGTGAATCAAAGAGTACCGACATCAGTCAGGTACAGAACGGGACGATGGGCGTTCCCGGGTCGCTTGCTCTTCCGCATATAAAACACTCTCGGCCTGCAAAGGCATCGGCTCGCATCAGCGGGCCTCTTTGTGCCGGTCAGTCACGGAC
>NZ_JBFRDW010000328.1:0-6670 GCF_052113985.1 Pseudoduganella sp. RAF53_2
GTCCTGTTCACAGAGGCTCGTGCAGTCCTGTTCACAGAGGCTCGTGCATCGGACGTCGTTGAACTCTCCATCAACTCCTCGTGGCGCCCGATGCTTGGAGCAATTGTTCACCGAGTCGGCTTAGGGATCGACGTGAATTATGTCTGCTCAGCTACCAGCAGATTAGACCTGGATCGATCATCGCTGACAACAACAAGCACCGTCTCTGGAAAGAATGTCAGCCAGAACGAAAAAAAAAGTATGCCCCATATAGAAGCACTATGAATAAAGTCGCGGATCACGAAAAAGAACTCTCCATGGCTCGGAGTCGGTATAACACCAACAAGAACAAAGAGAAGACGGCATCACTCAAAGAAGACATCGACAGGATTTCAGCGGAAGTCCAGGCGGATCGCCAAAAAGGTGACCTGCTGCGGCCACCATGGGAAGAAGAAGTTCAACGTCATGAGCCTAAACTAATCCACGATCTCAGAGAAAGACTAGTCAAGAATCCCAGCATTACCGAGACATTCGATCCTTGGTACATGGTTTCAAGTACTCGTGACAACGGCCCAACAACCGCGAACGCACAGTTGGATGGAAACGAGGTAACCCATCGCAACCATCTCCACATAACGCTCTCGGATTCCCACCTGATATGAAACCACCCAAACTCAGCTGGCTGCTCGTCGCGCTTATTTTTCATGCACAAGCACTGGCTCAAGTCGATAATTCAACTCGATGGTTAGATCGTCCCTGGGAAATTCGATACCTGCTTTTCATATCGGGACAGCATATGTTTGAAAGCTCACGAAGGATAGCGCGTGCCATGAACAACACAATGACACTCGACGGCGTCGAAAAATACGCGTTGACGGGACAARGGCTATTTGGTCGAGGCTCGCACATCGCTGTCCCGCATGCCGAGTCCGTAATAACCGTACTTATTCAGTTTGATGGTAGCGGCCACGCTCGCTCTAAAGACCTGGCGGCAGGCATTTGGCTTGGGAAGCGCGACAAAGTGGGCTCGATTCTATTGCTCGATGCAGGCGACCCACGAAAAAAACCATACTATCTTGCAGAATGGTCGCAAGGGATAGCCGGCCAGACCGAGTTCTCACCAGCAGTTTGCGCTGAAGCGGACAGTAGCCGATACCTGGACGACTGGGATCGCAACAGCATCTTCGGCAGCTTCGGTTGCCGCGAATGGACCGCACAGCTCTACAGATGGTCTCAGCCATATATCGACGTTACTTCCTATTCGGAGGATGGCCCATTCATAGGCGAAATGATTGGTTGGTCTCGGCTGTCCGATGAACCCAAACCAGTCATTGGCCTCCAAGGAAAAACCTGGTTATGCCTTCACGAGTGCCCGGATGGTGAGAAGCCGGGGCCAATCAAAAACATCCGCGCGTGGACATACAAACATGGCTTCCCCGTGCCGGAGCGTCCGCCAGACCAGCCGCTCTATCCGAACTCCAACTACCGAGATAGCGTGGATGAATAGCCAGAGGTGGGACGCAGATTCAGCGAGTAGTTTGCGCCATGGCGGAAGAGGCTTTATCCGCGTTGCCGCGGCAGGAAAGGCGGCGGACTTTGCCGGCTTCGCCCTCGCTGCAGACGACCCAGCCGTCGCGGCCGGCGGCTTTGGCGGCGTAGAGGGCTTCGTCGGCCATGGAGAGCAGCGCGTCGGCGGAGGTGCCGGCGCCGCTGGCGACGCCGAAGCCGACGCTGGTGGTAACGCGGATGCTGCGGCCACCGCATTCGAATGGCGTGCGCATGGCCGTCATGATGTGCTCACCCAGCTGGGCGACCTGGCCTTCATCGGCCAGCTGCTCAAAGACCACCACGAACTCGTCGCCGCCGAGGCGTGCGACGAGGTCGGTGCTGCGCACGGCGCGATGCAGGCGGTGGGCGAACTCGCACAGGACCTCGTCGCCGCTGGCGTGGCCGAGCGTATCGTTGATCGATTTGAAGTAGTCGACGTCCAGATAGGCCAGCGCAATGTGCTGGCCCGCGCGTCCGGCACGGGCGATGGCTTGCGGCAGCGATTCTTCGAACTTGCGGCGGTTGGCTGTGCCGGTCAGCGGATCGCTCAGTGCCAGCTCGGCGAGCTTGCTTTGTGCCGCCGCGCGCTGGCTGGTGAGCGCGTAGAAAGTGCGGCTCAAATCACCGAATTCGTCGCGGCGATCGGTGTCGAAGACGTGGATATCGTCCAGCCCTGCCGTCACGCGTGCAGCGCGATGGCGTAAGCGCAGCAGTGGGCGAATCAGCAGGCGCGCGGCCATCAGGCCGAAGGCGCCGCAGACCAGTGCCACCACCGCCGATGCGGCCACCGCATGGCGGCGCATCGCCAGCACTGGCGCCAGCGCTTCTTCTTCCGGGTACACAGCGCCGATGATCCAGTTCGATTTCAGCAGACGTTTGTAGGACACCAGCACACGCTGGCCATCCGGCATGACGCCATCGGTCCAGCCCTCGAAGCCCGCCACCGCAGCGGCAGCGGAAGGCAGAATGGTCGACTTATCGCTGCCCACTTTACGCAGCAGCAGGGAATGGTCCGGGTGATGCGCGATCGTGCCATTCTGATCGAGCATGAACAGATAACTGCCCTCGCCTGGCTGCAGCGCTTCGATCTGGCCGAAGAAGCCAGGACCTTCCAGTTCAATCGCGCCGCCGAGGATATAGCGTAGCTCACCGTGCGCGTCGAACACCGGCTCGGTCACCAGCACCACCGGCTTTTCCGACAGCGCACTGCGGAACGGCGCCGATATCACCCCCTCATGCATCGCCACCGTTTGCTGGAAATAAGGCCGGTTCGACACATTCAGATGGCCCACGTCGCGCCGGTCGCGCAAGCTCGCAAACAGCTCGCCTTGCGCGTCGATGGCGACAACATTGAAAAAAGCACCACGCAGGCTGGCGCTATGTTCCATCAGGGTTTGCAGCTGACGCGGCGAGACATCGGGACCGATGCGTTCCGCCTGCGCCTGCAGCAGTTCGCGCTTGGCAGACAAATCATGGTCAATATAGGCCGCGGCGCTGGCCAGCAGGGTTTCCTGCTGGGCGCCGATGTCGGCACGCATATGGCGTTCGGCCTGCCAGGACAGGGCCAGCGCCACCAGTCCCGATGCCAGCAGCACAAGGCCCGCCACCAGCAGCGCCATGCGCAAACGGAAGGTCAGTGGCATAGTATGCGCTCGCCATGCAAGGGTATGACTTCGGCCATCGGACCCGAATGGGCCAGGATGGCGCCCGTGATGGCCTGCATCACGGTGGCGGGACCAACGGGCTGGCAAGCCACGGCGTGACCCAGGCAACTGGCTTCCTCCGCGTGGATCGGATCGGCCAGCATCAGAACCAGCACTTCTTCAAAGCCAGGCAGCCAGCGCATGGCGCGCAGGGTTTGCTGCACCTCGATGTCGCAAGGATGATAAGCACACAGCACGATGTCCGGACCGAAGTGGTCGGCCAGGCGCACGCTCGCTTCGCCTGGGCAAATTGCTACGGTCTCGTGACCGCATGCATGCAGGCCGGACGCCAAAGCATCGGCAGCATCGGAATTGGAATCAAGGATAAGTACACGCAGCGCCAGCGCAGCCATAGGAGTCTCCGGAAAATGCGGCCAAAATAAGGCCAGCGGTTTCCGGCAGAGATGGGGCCGGGTAATTGGTGGCAGGGCGCCGGGGGCGAAGGCGCGACCGAGAAGTTTGGTAATTTTAGCAGAGAAGCCGGCCGCAAAGTCAATTTGCGGCGCGACACTCGGTTGTTGTCAGGCCACAAAGGGCCTGCAAACTCAGTCTTCGCTCTTTGCGCCGGGCAGTTTGTCGAGCAGCTTGGCGGCGGCACGCACGTTCGCCTTCAGCGCGTAATCGAGCGTGGCGAGCTGCTCTTCCATCGCTTCCTGCAGCACCGTGCCGGGGCTGGCGGGGCCAAGTTTGAGGTAGGCATCCGCTTCGCCATAGTCGCGATGGATTTCCATGCCGGCCTTTTTCGCGATATGCATCATCACCTGGTTGGACGACAGGCAGTGCATGTACAAGGTGTCAATATCGTTATTTCGACAAGTAATGCTGGCACGCTCGAACAGCTTGGAGCCGACACCCAGGCCGCGCGCGGACTTCAGCACGGACACGCCAAATTCGGCTACCCGATCCTTCTCGGTCGCCTGCTTGCGTTGTTCGCTGGTCTCGGCGAAAGCAAGATGGCCAACGCCCACGAGCTTGAACACCCGGTTGTACACGCCGAACACCAGGTCGCGATCGAAGTCGATGCTCTGCACATATTTGCTTACCTGTTCGTCCGTGACCGGCGAGCCAAAGCGCAGCAGGCGGTCGCGCCCTTCCAGGCAGAGGAAATGTTTGAGCATGCGGCGCCGGTCGCGCTCGCGCAGCTCTTTCACAGGCACAGTGGGACGCTCATCGCCGAACCAGTGGCGCAGCGGATTGCGGAAGAAGTTCAGAGAAGTCATGCGCCCTCCTCGCCATCATCGTCACCATCGAATCCGATCGCTTCCTTCACGGCGCGCACGCGGGCTGCACGCACGAACTCAGGAATCTTTTCCGGACGATCCACGCAGCGCTGGGCGATCTCGCCCGCATTGACGCCGCGTGCAGCAGCCAGCGCTTTCTCAAGATACTCCTTTTGCGGGAAGGGCTTGTCGCGGAAACTGATGCCGCCGCCTTCGCGTCCGCGCGCATCGCACTCCGACGCCAGCAGCAGCTGGGTAAAACGTTCAGGCTTGCGGAAACCGTCGCAGCGCTCGAACAGGGTGACGATGGTGCGCGGACGCAGCTCCTGTGCGCGCGCCACATTGCCATGCTCGCGCGTCGTCATCACCGCGAGGTCGCGGCAATCGGTCGGCACGCGCAGGCGCTTGCACACCTGCTGCACCAGATCGACGCCCTCGCCTTCGTGGCCGTGATGTGCCGGCCATTTTTCCGGGCGCGTTACCGCTTTGCCCAGATCGTGCATCAGCGCTGCAAAAAGCACAGGCAGATCGTAATGTTGAGATGCGGCGTAATCGACCACCTGCTCCATGTGGATGCCGGTATCGATTTCGGGATGCCATTGTTCCGGCTGGGGTACACCCCACAGGCGATCCAGTTCCGGAATGATGTGGGCCAGCGCGCCACAGCCGCGCAGCACTTCCAGCATGCGCGAGGGCTTCTGCTCCATCAGCCCGCGCGAGATCTCCTGCCATACACGTTCAGGCACCAGCGCATCGACTTCGCCCTGGTCGACCATGCGCCGCATCAGTTCATTGGTTTCCGGCGCCACTGTGAAATCCGGGAAGCGCGCTGCGAAGCGGGCCAGGCGCAGAATGCGCACCGGGTCTTCCGCAAAGGCGTCGGAGACGTGGCGGAAGATACGGTCCCTGATGTCCTGCTGGCCGTTATAGGGGTCGGTCAGCGTGCCGTCTTCGGCGCGGGCGATGGCGTTGATGGTGAGGTCGCGCCGCACCAGGTCATCTTCCAGCTTCACATCGGCCGATGTGTGGAACACGAAGCCTTTGTAGCCGGGCGCCGTTTTGCGCTCGGTGCGGGCCAGCGCATATTCCTCCTGCGTTTGCGGATGCAGGAAAACCGGGAAGTCCTTGCCGACGGGGCGGAAACCCGCTTTAACCATCTCTTCCGGCGTGGCGCCGACGACCACGTGGTCGTGATCCTTGACCGGCAGGCCAAGCAATTCATCGCGTACGGCGCCGCCGACCACATATGTCTTCATCGGCGTCAGTCCGGCATCTCAGCGTCGTGCAGCGGCGCGCTTTCCGTTTCGGCTAGCGCCTGGTCGAGCCATTCCGCCACAGCGGGATGGGAGCGCATGCGCTCGCAGTAGGCGGACAGCGCGGGCGGCAGTACCACGCCGTAGGTCTTGAAGCGGCTTACGACCGGCGCGARGAAAGCGTCCGCAATCGAGAAATCGCCGAACAGGAATTCATTGTGGCCGAAGCGGCTCAGGCACTCTTCCCAGATTTCGCTGATGCGGCCAATGTCCGCCTGCGTGGCCGGCGTGCGGCCCTTGCCTGGATAATTGCCCTTGACGTTCATCGGCATGGTGGAGCGCAGGCTGGTGAAGGAACTGTGCATCTCGGCGCAGACCGAACGCGCCATGGCGCGCGCGGCCACGTCCTGTGGCCACAGATGCTTGTCCGGGAATTGCTCGGCGATGTATTCGCAAATGGCCAGGCTGTCCCAGATCGTCATATCTCCAGCCAGCAGCACCGGCACACGGCCGCTGTCGCACCACTTGGCGATATTGGTCGCGGTATCGGGGCGGTCCAGCAGGATGCGCACTTCGGTGAAGGGAATCGCAAACGCCTTCATCGCCACCCACGGCCGCATCGACCACGAAGAGTAGTTCTTGTTGCCGATGACGAGTGTCAGGCCCGGTGCGCGTGCGGCGGCCAGGGTTTGTTCCAGGGTAGGGTCGAGTGCAGTGGTGTGCATAATCGCTTCCGGTGATTTATCGGCTGCCGAAGGTGGATTCCTGCTGTTCCGCTTCCGTATAGCCTTTCGGCGTGACGGTGCCCAGACGCTGCTTCAGCGATTGCGGACGGCCTTCGAACAGGGCAGCGTAGAAGGTGGCGTTGGTCATCACATTCTTCACGTAGCCGCGCGTTTCGTAATAGGGAATCGTTTCGATGAAGATGGTGCTGTCCATCGGCTTCACCAGCGTGGAACGCCAGGAC
>NZ_JBFRDW010000329.1:0-6663 GCF_052113985.1 Pseudoduganella sp. RAF53_2
CAGTGCGCCAGACAGGAATATGGCGATTTCGACAAGACTATTGGAGTAAAAATGGCTGATCATAAAGAAACCCTGGGCTTCCAGGCTGAAGTCAAGCAACTGCTGCAACTGATGATTCACTCCCTGTATTCCAACAAGGAGATCTTCCTGCGCGAGTTGATTTCGAATGCTTCCGACGCCGCCGACAAGCTGCGCTTCGAAGCCATTAACAACGACGCGCTGTACGGCAACGACCACGAGCTGAAAATCAAGGTCAGCTTCAACAAGGATGCGCGCACCATTACCATTTCCGACAACGGCATCGGCATGAGCCGCGACGAAGCGATCGCGCACCTCGGCACCATCGCCAAGTCGGGCACCAAGGAATTCTTCGGCCGCCTGTCCGGCGACCAGCAGAAGGATGCCGCCCTGATCGGCCAGTTCGGCGTGGGCTTCTATTCCGGCTTCATTGTGGCCGACAAGATCACCGTGGAATCGCGCCGCGCCGGCCTGGATGCGAATCAGGGCGTGCGCTGGGAATCGGGCGGCGAGGGTGACTACACCGTCGAAGACATCGAGAAAACCGGCCGCGGCACCGACATCATCCTGCATCTGCGCGAAGGCGAGGATGAGCTGCTGTCCGCCTGGAAGCTGAAGAACATCATCCGTAAATACTCCGACCACATCTCCCTGCCGATCCAGATGCAGAAGGAAGAATGGGATGAGGAGAAGAAGGAAAACGTCCTGAAGGACGAGCTGGAAACCATCAACCAGGCCAGCGCCCTGTGGGCCCGCAACAAGAACGACATCACGCCGGAACAGTACGACGAGTTCTATAAGCACGTGTCGCACGACTTCGCGGCGCCGCTGACCCACACCCACAACCGGGTGGAAGGCCRCAGCGAATACACCCAGCTGCTGTACATTCCGGCCAAGGCGCCATTCGATCTGTGGGACCGCAACAAGCGCGGCGGCATCAAGCTGTACGTCAAGCGCGTGTTCATCATGGACGATGCCGAGCAGCTGATGCCGACCTATCTGCGCTTCGTGAAAGGGGTGATCGACTCGGCCGACCTGCCGCTGAACGTGTCGCGCGAAATTCTGCAGGAGTCGCGCGATGTGAAGGCGATCCGCGAAGGCTCGACCAAGCGCGTGATCGGCATGCTGGAAGAACTGGCGAATTCGGACGAGCAGGAAAAGAAGGACAAGTACAACACCTTCTGGACGGAATTCGGCCAGGTGCTGAAAGAGGGCGTGGGCGAGGACTTCACCAACAAGGACCGCCTGGCCAAGCTGCTGCGCTTTGCCACCACCAACAACGACAGCGCGGAACAGACCGTGTCGTTCGAAGAGTACGTGGGCCGCATGAAGGAAGGCCAGGACAAGATTTACTATGTGACCGCCGACAGCTACACGGCTGCGAAGAACTCGCCGCATCTGGAAATCTTCCGCAAGAAGGGCGTGGAAGTGATCCTGATGGCCGACCGCGTGGACGAGTGGATGATGTCCTTCCTGACCGAATTCGAAGGCAAGGAACTGGTATCCGTGGCCAAGGGCGGCCTGGATCTGGGCCAGATGGAAGACGAGGCTGAGAAGAAGCAGCATGAGGAAACCGAGACCGAGTACAAGGATCTGGTCGCGAAGATGAAGGAAGCGCTGGGCGATCAGGCCAAGGACGTGCGCGTGACCTTCCGTCTGACCGATTCGCCGGCCTGCCTGGTGACGGACGAGCACGAGCTGTCGGGTAATCTGCTGCGCATGCTGAAGGCCGCCGGCCAGAACGCACCGGAGTCCAAGCCTATCCTGGAAATCAATCCGAACCACCCGCTGGTGACGCGCCTGAAGTACGAAGACGCAGCCGGCACGAAGTTCAAGGATTGGGCACACATCCTGTTCGACCAGGCCATGCTGGCTGAAGGCGGCACGCTGAGCGATCCGGCGGCCTTCGTCAAACGGCTGAATGAGATGCTGTTGAAATAAAAGAAGAATCGGGACCCGCGGGTCCCGATTCTTTTTGGGGTGCTGTTAGATTGTGAGAGTATTCCCGGCGGAATCGGCGGCATAATCGGGCGAAGGCATCGCAGAGGCGAGGACTTGCATGACGGTAGACGGAAACCAGCCCCGTATTCTGATCGTCGACGACCAGGCTGCCCATATGGGTGCCTTGTGCGACATTCTGCGCCAATATAAGTACGACACGGTAGGCTTCGCGTCGGGTGAGGCAGCGTTGTCGCGGCTGCGCAAGGAGCGTTTTGACATCCTGCTGGCCGACCTCAATATGCCGGGCATCGATGGCATCGCACTGGTGGAGGAAGCGCGCGCGATCGACGGCGATCTGGCCTGCATCATCATGACCGGCGAAGGCAGTATCGCCTCTGCTGTGCGCGCCATGCAGAGCGGTGCGCTGGACTACATCGTCAAGCCGTTCAAGCCATCGGCTCTGTTGCCGACGCTGGCGCGTGCCCTCGCCACGCGCGCGCTGCGCCAGCACAATGCGGAGCTGGAGCATCAGCTGCATCAGCACGTGGAAGAACTGGCGGCAGCCAACCGGGATCTGGATCTGGCGCGCGCCGAAGCGGAACGCGCCAACACGGAGAAATCGCACTTCCTGTCGAATATGAGCCACGAACTGCGCACGCCGCTCAACGGCATTCTCGGCTTCGCGCAAATTCTCGCGTCGGATTCGCTGCCAGCCACGCCGGAGGAGAAGCGCAAGTTCGCAGGGCACATCGTCCAGTCGGGCAAGCACCTGCTCAAGCTGATTAATGAAATCCTTGACCTGGCCAAGGTGGAAGCGGGGAAGATCRTCCTCGCGATGGAGAGCGTGTCACTGGCGGGCGTGGTGCAGGAATGCCATATGATGGTGACACCGCAGGCGGAAGGGCGCGGTATCTCGCTCGACTTCCGCTGTAATATCGGCGTCAACGTTTTCGCCGACAAGACACGGCTGGTGCAGGTGCTGATAAACCTGCTGTCGAATGCGATCAAATACAACCGCGAGCGCGGCAAGGTGGTACTGGATTGCCGGCTCGTGAATGCGGAACGCGTGCGCGTATCCGTGCAGGACACCGGCCCAGGCCTGGACCGCGAACAGCTGCAAGCCATCTTCCAGCCCTTCAATCGCCTTGGCCGTGAAGACGCCGAAGAGGGCACGGGCCTTGGCCTGACCCTGACCAAGCGCGTGGTGGAAGCCATGCGGGGCACCATAGGCGTGGAAAGTGTGCCGGGGCAGGGCAGCACGTTCTGGGTCGAACTGGGGCTGCATTCCAATAGTGTCGCGGAGGCCGAACATGCGTAGTCGCATTGCCATTGCTGCCGTATTGATTGCCATGCTGCTGGCCGCCGGCTTTGTCGCCAGCCAGCGCAAGCCCGCGCCGCCGGCGCGGCAGGAAAAGCTGGTRATCGCGACCAATACGGAGTACGTGGGCGTGTGCGGCATCGTGGCGGCGCAGCGCCAGGGTTATTTTGCCGAGGAGGGCTTGTCGGTGTCCCTGCTGCCTTACACCAGCGGCAAGGAGTCCATGCAGGCCTTATTGCAAAGTCGTGCCGACCTGGCAACGGTAGCCGATATTCCTGTGATGTTTGCCGCCGTTGCCGGTACGCCGGTGCGCGTGCTGGCTACATTCTTCCGCACCGAGAAGGACCATGGCCTGGTGGGGCGGCGCGATCACGGTATTCTCGGCCCCGCCAGCCTGAAGGGCAAGCGCGTCGGCGTCACGCAGGGTACCTCCGGCCACTTCACGCTGGATGTCTTCCTCAACTGGCAGCGGCTGACGGCGGACGACATCACCATGGTGAACTACAAGCCGGAAGCGCTGCCGGATGCGCTGGCCAACGGCGAAGTCGATGCAGTGGCGGGCTGGGAACCATTTCTGACCAATATCCGCCAGCGGCTGGGCGACAACGCTGTGTCGTTCTCCGGCGAGGATGTCTACGAAAGCATCTACAACCTGGTGGGGATGCAGCAATATGTGCTAGCCCATCCCGACACGGTGCGCCGCATGCTGCGTGCGCTGGAGCAGGGCAGCAACTACTGCCGGGCCAATCCGGAAGCGATGCAGCCGCTGCTGGCCGCCACTTCAGGGCAGAGCAAGGAGGCCGTGCTGGCAGCCTGGCCTTCTTACCACTTCGAGATGGAACTGGATCAGGGCCTGGTGCTGGCGCTGGAAGACCGCGCGCGCTGGGCTATCCGCAACAAGATGGCGGCCAGTAGCGAGATGCCGAACTTCCTTGAGTACATCTACCTGGATGGCATGTCGTCGGTGCAGCCGGCAGCCGTTACCATCATCCATTAAGGGTGCAACGTGAGAATCATTACCCGCCTCAAGCTCGCTCAGCTGCTGTGCATTATCGTCGCTGCTGCGGTGGGCATCGTGCTGCTGGTGACCACGGCGCAGATGCGGCATGAACTGGCCCGCAACGAAAAGGCGGGCGAGATTCTGCGCGGCGTGGTGTCGCTGCGCTACCTCGCAATGGAATATGCGATAGGTCACGAGAAGCGCACGCGCTCGCAGTGGGTGCTGCGCAAGGAATCGCTGGCGGCCCTGCTGGCCAGAGACGAAGACTTCCGTGATGGTCCGGAAGCGGAAATCTACCGCGGCTTGCGCGAGCAGCTGCCCAATCTGCACAAATACTTCAACGACTCGTTGCAGATCCAGGAGGAGCTGCACGGGTCGCCTGAGAAGGAAGATGTGCTGAAGCGGCTGGAGGGGCGGCTGTTTGGCCTGATCATGAACAAGGCCCAGGCCATGATCAGCGATGCCGAAGACCTGGCCGCGCGCAGCCGCGAAGGGGCACTGGCGGCGCAGCGGCGCGCCAACTACGCGGCGGGCGCGATGGGTGTGATCCTCACACTGGCGGTGCTGGGCGCACTGTATATGACGATCCGCAGCGTGGCGCGTCCGCTGGAGCGGCTGCGTCATGGCACGGAGCTGGTCGGCGCGGGCAAGCTTGATTTTGCGCTCGGCGTGGAAACCGTGGATGAAGTGGGTGAGCTGGCGCGCGCCTTCGACAGCATGACGGAGAAGCTGCGCCAGACCACGGTGTCGCGCGATGAGCTGGGGCAGGCCAACAAAGCCTTGCACGCCGAGATGTCGGTGCGCAGGGATACCGAACAGAAGGTGCATCTGCAATTGGCGCGCATGTCGCTGCTGCACCAGATCACGCGCTCCATCGGCGACCGGCAGGATTTGCGCAGCATTTTCCAGGTCGTGGTGCGCAGCCTGGAAGACCAGCTGCCGGTGGACTTTGGCTGCGTGTGCCTGTACCGCGACGATGAACTGATCGTCAGCAGCGTGGGCCTGGCCAGCGAGCTGCTGTCGAGCGAGCTGTCGATGCGCGAGCATGCGCATGTGCCGATCGATGAAAACGGCCTGTCGCGCTGCGTGCGCGGCCAGCTGGTCTATGAGCCGGACATCACCGAGCTGCCTTTCCCCTTCCCGAAACGGCTGGCACGCGGCGGTCTGGCGGCGCTGGTCCTGGCGCCATTGCTGGCGGAGAGCACGGTATTCGGTGTGCTGATCGTGGCACGGCGTGCCCCGAACAGCTTCAGCAGCGGCGAGTGCGAATTCCTGCGCCAGCTGAGCGAACACGTGGCGCTGGCGGCCAATCAGACGCGCTTGTACGCCGACCTGCAGCGTGCCTACAACGAGCTGCACGAGACGCAGCAGTCCGTCACCAAGCAGGAACGCCTGCGCGCACTGGGCCAGATGGCGAGCGGCATCGCGCACGACATCAACAACGCGATTTCGCCGGTCGCCTTGTACACCGAGTCGCTGCTGGAAACGGAACCCGGCTTGAGCGAGAGTGGGCGCAACTGCCTGCAGGTGATTGYACGCGCCATCGACGATGTGGCGGCAACCGTGGCGCGCATGCGCGAGCTGTATCGCCAGCGCGAGCCGGAACTGGCGCTGGGCGCGGTCGGCCTGAACACCCTGATTCCACAAGTGGTCGACCTGACCCGCGCACGCTGGAGCGATATGCCGCAGCAGCGCGGCGTGGTGATCGCCATGAAGCAGGAGCTGACCGCGGCCCTGCCGCCGCTGCTGGGCGCCGAGGGCGAAATCCGCGAGGCCCTGACCAATCTGATTTTCAACGGCGTGGATGCGATGCCGGAAGGCGGCACGCTGACCGTGCGCACGCTGCATAAGGATGGCTACGTGGTGCTGGAAGTCGCCGACACCGGCTTCGGCATGGACGAGGTAACGCTGAAGCGCTGTCTCGATCCCTTCTTTACCACCAAGGGAGAACGGGGCACGGGCCTGGGCCTGGCCACGGTGTACAGCATGGTGGAGCGCCACAGCGCCCAGATTGCGATTGAATCCCAGCCTGGGCAGGGCACTACGGTGCGCATCAGCTTCCCGGTCGCCGAATCGCCGGACAAGGAAGCGCAGCCGCCCGTTGCCGCTACACCGCTGGTGCGTATGCGCCTGCTGATCGTGGATGATGATCCGACCGTGCTGGCATCGCTGCGCGCCATCCTGCTGCGCGACGGCCACGAGGTGACGGCAGCCGACGGCGGACAGGCGGGTATCGATGCCTTCCGCGCCTCGCTGGAAGGTGCGCCGCAATTCAATGCCATCTTCACCGACCTTGGCATGCCTTATGTGGACGGGCGCCGTGTGGCGGAGACCATCAAGTCATTGGCGCCATCCATGCCGGTGATCCTGCTCACCGGCTGGGGCC
>NZ_JBFRDW010000330.1:0-6654 GCF_052113985.1 Pseudoduganella sp. RAF53_2
AAAAGTCGCCTTTTTGCTACGATTTCGAAAGTTTGCACCGCAACAATTTGAATAAACGAAAGATAAATGCCTGAATTTTCAGTTTTTTTCTTTCTTTTTGTTGACGCTACTTGTTTTTGTTCCTAAAGTTAGGGTGCCAAAACCGCAATTCTTTCGAAAATATTATGAAACTCCGTCTTGCTGCATCTCTGCTGATGGCTGCTTTTGCCGCCCACGCCGCCCCTGTCGGAAACCTGCGCACGCTCAGCGCGGACGCCGCACAGCAATGGGAGCTGGTCACCGATACCGGCGCTCATATCCGGGTCAGCCTGCCGCGCGCCGATGTGCTGCGCATCTGGGCCGCGCCGAATGCAGAGTTCAGCGGGGCGGGCGACAAAGCGGCATCCATCGTCGTAGGCGAGGCGGCGCCTGATGTGCAGCATACCGTGAGCGAGAAGCCTGACCATATTCTGATCCAGACTGCGGCGCTCAGCTTGCGCATCGATCGCAAACCGTTGCGCTTTACTTTGTACCGCGCGGGCGAAACGCAGCCGCTGTGGCGCGAGGTGCAGCCGCTGGAACTGAGCGCGAAACAGAGCGTGCAGGTGCTCTCCAGCGACAAGTCCGAACACTTCTATGGTGGCGGCCAGCAGAACGGACGCTTCGAATTCAAGGGCCGTCAACTGGACGTGTCCTATTCCGGTGGCTGGGAAGAGGGCGATCGTCCAAGCCCGGCGCCTTTTCTGATGAGTTCCCGCGGCTGGGGCATGCTGCGCAATACCTGGTCGGACGGCAGCTACGATTTGCGCGACAGCACCCAGGTCACGCTGGAGCATGCGGAGAACCGCTTCGACGCATACTACTTCGTCGGCAAGGACATGCACGATGTGCTGGCCCGTTATACCGAATGGACAGGCCGCGCGCGCCTGCTGCCGCGCTGGGCCTTCGAATACGGCGATGCCGATTGCTATAACGATGGCGACAATGTGAAGAAGCCGGGCACGGTGCCGAAGGGCTGGACCGATGGCCCAAGCGGCAAGACGCCCGATGTGATCGAAAGCGTGGCCCGCAAGTACCGCGAGAACGATATGCCGGGCGGCTGGATCTTGCCGAACGACGGCTATGGTTGCGGCTATTCCTCGCTGCCGGAAGTGGTGCAGGGCTTGTCGAAGTACGGCTTCCGCACCGGCCTTTGGACGGAAAACGGTGTCGACAAGATTGCGTGGGAAGTCGGCAAGGCCGGCACGCGCGTGCAGAAACTGGATGTGGCGTGGACAGGCAAGGGCTATCAGTTTTCGCTGGATGCGAATAAGTCGGCTTACGACGGCATTCTGAATAATTCGGACAGCCGTCCCTTCATCTGGACCGTGATGGGCTGGGCGGGTACGCAGCGTTACGCGGTGGCCTGGACAGGCGACCAGAGTGCGAGTTGGGACTATATCCGCTGGCATATTCCAACGCTGATCGGATCGGGCCTGTCCGGACAGGCTTATGCGACGGGCGATGTGGACGCCATCTTCGGCGGCAGCCCGGAAACGTACACGCGCGATTTGCAGTGGAAGTCGTTCACRCCGGTGTTGATGGGCATGTCCGGCTGGTCGGCTGCTGAGCGCAAGCATCCCTGGTGGTTTGATGAGCCTTACCGCAGCATCAATCGCCGCTACCTGAAACTGAAGATGCGCCTCACGCCSTATATGTATGGCTTGTCGCGCGAGGCCGAGCAGACGGGCGCGCCGCTGGTGCGCGGAATGATGTGGGATCACCCGAATGATCCTGCGGCGTGGTCGGAGTCGTACAAGTATCAGTTCCTGCTGGGGCATGAACTGCTGGTGGCGCCGGTGTATCGCAGCCAGGCGGTGTCGCAGGGCTGGCGCAAGGGCATCCATCTGCCGCAGGGACGCTGGTTCGATTATTGGGATGGACGGCAGGCGACTGCAGGTGCATCCGGCCGCGATATCGATTTGCAGGTGACGCTGGATAAGTTGCCGGTGTTTGTGCGCTCGGGCGCGATTCTGCCGATGTATCCGGAGATGCTGTATGACGGGCAGAAGCCGAAGGACCAGCTGACGCTCGACCTTTATCCTGAAGGTGATTCGTCGTATTCATTGTACGAAGATGATGGCAATACGCGCCAGTATCAGAAGGGCGCTTTCAGCACGCAGGAGATTCGCATGCATGCTGCCGCGGAAGGCGTGCGCGTTGAGGTTGCGCCTGTAGTGGGCGAGTATGCGGGGCAGGAGGCACGGCGTAGCTATGCGGAGCGTATGCTGCTGGCGCAACGTCCCGCTGGCGTGCAGGCAGCGGGCAAGGCGCTGGCGCAGCGTGCATCGCGTGCAGAATTTGATGCGGCGGCCGAGGGCTGGTTCTTCGACGCGGCCGAGCGCAAGGGAACGCTGCACGCCAAGACTGCGGCGCAGGATATCCGCCAGCCGCTCGTGATCGCGGTTGCTGCTGGCGCGACCGCACCTGCTGGCGGAGCGGCGCCGGTGGCGGGCGCCGCGCAGCCATCCGCGTCCGGGGAGGCCGCGTCGGCAGCCACCGTAGCTGGTGTGCTGTTCCGTGCTGACGACGAATTCCCCGCAGCGCCGGCGATGGGGCGGGCGCTGCCTGCGGACGCAATGGTCGTGGTTAATCGTCCTGCGGAGGAACCCGGTCAGCCGCTGGAGAACGCTTTCGATGGCAACCCGGCCACCTGGTTCCGCACCTTGCGCAGCCAGGCCGTGCGCAGCGGCGCGCATGAGTGGACTATCGGCTTCACCGAGCGCCGCCTGATCGACGGTATCGAACTGGCGCCGCGTAACGATCAGCACTGGAAGCACGGCCAGATCCGCGACTACGAAATCTATATCGGCGACAGCAATGGCGACTGGGGCGCGCCAATTCAGAAAGGACGCCTGAAACTGCAGGAAGGCGCGCAGACCATCAGCTTTGCAGCTACCGCGGGACGCCTGCTGCGTTTCCGCGTGCTGAGCACACAGAATCCGGAAGGCGAAGCGGCATCGGCGACCGATCCAATGGTCACCGCAGCACAAGGCAGCACCGCGCAAGCCTATAACGCCTCCGTGCCGAACGAAGTCGCCCCAATCACGCTGTCCGAGTTCCGTATCCTCGARCATCGCGTACCTGAGGGCGCCGAACAGCAGCAATACCTGTCCGACCTGACGCTGCCTAAAACCATCGGCCGCGACAAGCCTGCCGGCAAGGCGAACGAAATGCGCATGAACGGATTGCGCTTCCGTAAAGGCCTGGGCGTCGGCGCAATGAGCCGCATCGACCTGCAACTGCAAGGCGGCTGGCACCTGCTGCGTGCCGACCTTGGTGTGGACGACAGCTGCCGCGCCAACGGCGGTCTGCAATTCCAGGTCTGGAGCGGCGACCGCCTGCTCTACGACAGCGGCTTCATTACCGCGCCGGCGGTGGTCAAGCCGGAAATCGATGTCCGCGGCCTGAGTCAACTCAGTCTGCGCACGCTGGGCGCGCGCGGCGCTCATCCCGCCCAGGTTTGCGGCAACTGGGCCAACGCCGTACTGACAGGCACGGAGGGCGCCACAGCCCGACTGCGCTAACCGCAATCTAAGCATCCACTTCAAGCACCCCTCTTCGAAGGGGAGGGGCGCTCTCAACCTAAAAAAAGAGGAGACGCACTTGGAACTGAAGAAATTGATGGCCGCATTGGCCGCAGCAGGCCTGGCTTCCGGCGCACTGGCTGCCGACCCGGTCGACGACAAGGCCGAAAACGCCGAGAAAGGCGAGAAGCTGGTCCGCGTTGAAGTGACCGGATCGAGCCTGAAACGCATCAACGCCGAAACCGCATCGCCGGTGCAGGTGATCGATGCCAAGGAAATTGAAAACATGGGCGCCCGCACCCTGCTTCAGGTGCTGGACAACATCCCCGCCGCACGTCCGGCGCAGCAGGACTTCCGCTCCATGTTCACCGGCTCCGATGGCGCATCGCAGGCCAACCTGCGCGGCCTTGGCGCACAAGGCACGCTGGTGCTGCTGAATGGCCGCCGCCTGTCCTTCTACGGCGCACCGGCTGGCTTCCAGACCATGTTCGTCAACATCGACGCGATCCCGGCCGCGGCGATCGAGCGCATGGAAATTCTGACCGACGGCGCCTCGGCGATCTACGGCTCCGATGCCGTAGCGGGGGTGATCAACGTGATCACCAAGAAGAACTACCAGGGCCTGGAAGCGCGCGTCAACAACGACTCCTCGTCCAATGTGAAGTCCTACGGCGAGCATCAGGCCAGCATCCTGTACGGTAAAGGCGACCTGGCCAGCGACGGCTACAACATCTACGGCTCGCTGAATCTGTACAAGCGTGACCGCATCGCACTGGAAGACACTTATCTGAAGCGTCCGGACTACTTCTACACCGCCAACCCGACCTTCATCCGCGACTTCCGCAACGGCACCGGCAGCGAGCCCGGCGTGCTGAATCCGGGTACTTTCTTCGTTTTCGATAAAGCCAACAACAATGCCCGCACCCAGCGCGCGGTGCCAGGCTGCCCGACCAGTGTGACTGAGGCGGCAGGCACACGCTGCATCTGGAACAATCTGCCGTACGCACTGGATACCGGCCCGTCGTCCAAGCGCGCCACCGGCTACCTTGCCGGCCGCCTGAAGATCAACGACGACACGGAAGCTTTCGCCGAAGTCGCCTTCACCCACATCAATTTACATGGCGATAACGGCCCGCGCAGCTTCAACAGCGGCAGCACCTCCAACTGGTTCGCGCGCAACACCGGGACGCAGCTGAATACCTTCGTCTATCCTTATCTCGGTCCGAACAACGTCTACCTGAAGGGCAAGCTCGATCCGGATATGGCCGCCAAGATGGGCGGCGCGGCAGGTCTGAACTATCTGCTGCAGGACGCGAACGATCACTTCGGGCAGACCAACACCGACAACAACTACCGCGTGCTGGCCGGTTTGCGCGGCTCGCTGTTCAATGGCTGGGACTATGAGACTGCGGTTGGCGTAGCGGGCAGCCATTCGGTGCTGTACCAGACTATCAACGTCAATATCGACGGCTTCCAGAAGGCCTTTGGTCCGTTCACCAAAGATCCGGTTACCGGCCGCACGTATATCTCCGATAACCCGGCCTACCATTTTGGCGAGATCAGCGAGTCCAATGCGGCCTTGCTGCGCGCAGCCTACCCAACCTTCGACATCCAGTCCTGGACCAAGCTGATTACCTGGGACGGCAAGCTGGAAGGCACCATCGCCAAGATCGGGGACCGCGAAGTGCGTGCCGCCGTGGGCGCGAACCTGATGCGCGAAAGTTTCTACACGCCGGGTAACACGGACGCGGCGAATGGCCTGATCACGCAGCAGGGTGGCTCCTGGTTTGACGGCCAGCGCACCATCTCCGCACTGTTCGGCGAGGTGGTGGTGCCGGTGACCGACAAGCTGGAACTGAATGCAGCGGCACGCGTCGACAAATATCCGCACTTTGCCGCCAATCTGGCGCCGAAGATCGGTGTGCAATGGCGCGCGCATCCGGACCTGATGCTGCGCGGTACCTACTCGGAAGGCTTCCGCGCACCGAATCTGGCGGAATCGGGCAGCGGCGGTGTGTTCGCGCAGGTTGGCGGCATCCGCGACACCGTGCGCTGCGACGAAACCAATGCCATCGCCAAGACGCTCATGAAATCCGTCTCGCCGACCGATGTCGATCTGGGCAAAACCCTGCTGAATTCCAACTGCTCGACCACCGTCGGCGGCCTGACGCCACCGAACCCGGATCTGAAGCCTGAAAAGGCCAAGATCTCCACCGCCGGCATCGTGCTGCAGCCGGCCAAGGATGTCAGCATCTCGCTGGACTACTGGTTCGTCTACCGCCGCGACGAAATCGTGCGCCAGGACTTCAACCAGCTGTTCACCCAGCTGGTTGACCAATACGGCCCAACGCTGGCTGGCGCGGGCAACGCGACGCGCATGGCGCTCACCGATGCGGACCGCGGCAATATGGCGGCCGTCGCTGCAATGTGCGCCAATCCCGCCAATGCGGCTGCCTGTGCCAGCGGCGTGCCGAAATATTCGGTTGGTAATCTGGCTGGCCTGATCAACTCCTACTCGAACCGTGGCCGTACTCTGATCGATGGCGTGGACATCGACGCACGCGCCAAGTTCTCGCTGGGCGAATGGGGCAAGCTTGGCACCGGCGCTTCCGCGACGATCCGCCGCCGCGAGGTGTACAACTATGAGGACGGCAGCGGCTTCTCCGGCAACTACGTGGGCTACTACGATTCGCCGCGCGTGCGTGCAACCGTCAACGCCGACTGGAGCTATCGCAACTTCATCACCAGCGTATTCGTGAATTACACGGGCGGCACCAAATGGGCTTATGGTCCTTACGACACCGACAACACGCCGGAAAACTGCATGGCGGCAGGCGTCGATATGCCGAAGAATGCCTGCGACGGCACGCCTTCCTACACCACGGTCAATCTGGGTTTCACCTGGAAGCCGATCAAGAACCTGGACCTGGGCCTGACCATCAAGAACGTGACCAACAAGATGCCTTACTTCGATCCGAATGGCTGGGAAGGCTATAACCACAGCCAGAATCTGTTCGGCCGTTCGTATGCATTCGCAGCGAGCTACAAGTTCTGGTGATCCCGCTACAATGCAAATTCAATTCGAGGCATAAAGATGGACAAGCAATTC
>NZ_JBFRDW010000331.1:0-6649 GCF_052113985.1 Pseudoduganella sp. RAF53_2
GCATTCCTCATCAGGAGGGGCGACAGCCGTCTTGTTGGACAGTCCCAGCCATTCTATGTGGTGATCATGTGATGACAATGGTGCGCGCTGATCCCGGCTATCTGTATGCTGGCCAACGGCACGTGTCAATATTGAGATTCACTGTAGCAGGTATGCGCCTCATAAGTCTGAGACGCCAGGTTGTGCGGGGACTCTGGTGGTGTCCACCATTGCTAGCATGCCGCGCTGGGCAAATCATGAAGGAACCTTAGCAACGATGGATATCTACGAAAATATCGTCATTGGTAATTTTCTTTTTTCCTTGGGCGTGGCTATGGGGCGGCGTCAAGATGCGGAGGGACTCCCCATATCCGCAAATCTACTACAGCAAACGCCACTGGATCAGGGCTGCGGTGATGTCCTCATCCGGGGCTCCCGCGCGATGCGCATTCTTGAATTCAAGCGCGCGAAAAATGACAATTCAAAAGAGAAGGCAAAGTTGCTGCATTTAACTCGGGCACTTTCTGCAACGGGAAATGAGGACCTCAATTCGATCTCACGGTCAGTACACTGGTACATAAGTTCAATGATGCGTGATGGTGAGCTGAATTTGCGCATTGTCCCTTACTTGGACTTTCAGGAAAGCCAGGGGGACGGTCGCAAGTTCCAAGTGTTTATAGATGATCTGGTAAGTGAAGCGACAAAGTCGGGAAGTGATAATTCGAATCTCTACAACCGCTACTTGCAACTTGTCGCGATGTGCCAAGGTTCGGCTAAGGGATCTTCAGGCGGAGTGATCGTTTCAGTGACCAACGAAGGCAAGGTGAACTATTTTGTAGTTGAAGATTTGCGAGAACTGGGCTTTGAACTTTCTCAACTGCATACTAAATTCCTGCAAAGACAAGCGCAACAGCAACGTGAAATAATGCCTCAGCATGAGCGGACCTCTCGTCCGGCAGGTCGGGAGTACACGCTTTGACCACCGACAAACAACTAAATGTTAATGCGACAATCGGGGCGCTTTTAGAGGCCGCCATCCGAGATCAGGATGCAGTCCATAAAGCCGCTGAAGGGCTTGCAAGCTCAAAGAGAACACTTGACGCGGTAGCGAGTCAATTGCCTGGTGCAGTTGCGTCGAGTGTTGACGCATCGCTAGAGAAGGTTCTCGATAAGGCCGCAAAAGCGTTATTGAAAAATCTAAATGAAGCCGACGCCAATGCGGAACGGGCTTCCGCGGCATATGAAAGGGCAGCTCAGTTTGCGGTTTCCCGCATTGTGATTTGGGCGCTAGGTATCACCACTATTGCTGCAATGACCATCATCGCTGTGGCTTGGCTATTCATGCCGGACTTAGCTGAGCTACAAGCGCGCCGTGCCGAAAGGGATGCCTTGGAAAAACGCATAGCTTGGCTCAAGCAGGTAGAAGGAAGCGACATCTCAAACTGCATTTTGGCCGATCGACGAAGTAATCGTGTTTGCGCACGAATTGACTCGAAGTTTCCAGATGCCTGGAATGGGTACCGAATTCTCTCCAGCAAATGAAGTTGTCCGTTTTTTTGGGAAGTTTAGCCGCGCTAAGCTCGCGATGGGCGGAAGGAAACGCCGTTGGACCGAAGGCCATTGTTGCGTCTATCTCACGCGACGAGTGTGGAACGCTGCGGTAGCGGGCCGGGTATGAGGTCATCAAAGCCACTCAGCGGCTTCTGCGCCGGATAGCTTATCTATTCTCCGCCAGTAGGAAGTAACCTCTTCATGGAAAACAGCTGTTTAGGCATAAGAGGCTGCTGCATGCAGGAG
Source organism: Pseudoduganella sp. RAF53_2 (assembly GCF_052113985.1). Classification (NCBI taxonomy): domain Bacteria; kingdom Pseudomonadati; phylum Pseudomonadota; class Betaproteobacteria; order Burkholderiales; family Oxalobacteraceae; genus Pseudoduganella; species Pseudoduganella sp. RAF53_2. The sequence continues at coordinate 1,777 of NZ_JBFRDW010000331.1, forward strand.
CTGCTCCAGTAGTCAACGCCGAGCTGGTTAACGGCGCGGCGGCCAAGGTGATGAAAATAGACGGCAAAAGGTTCTTTTGTACGGCATTACACTGACGCATTTCGTGCCGGCGGCGCCAGGAGCTCAACATTGGGAGATGAGTAATTTCGAAGTGATGTTGCGCATTCGAGTGGCACTTTGACTCGTTTGCAGAATGCCCTAAGGGCGTTCGCAGTTCTTCCACGCCATCCCCAATCAAATGTGCTTGAAGGACCAACTACAGATACTGCCCCCCAAAAAATCCCTGACTCATTGAATACAGGTGAGGACATAGCTGACAGACCTTGCAGATATTCTCGGCTCCGCGCTGCCTGCCGTTTGACGATATCTGCTCTCATATCGTCCAGGTCGAAGGAGGTCAGCTGGGTTCTTAGCCCCGATTCCTTATGAAATCTAAGCTCTCGTTGCACTAAGGGCTCGGTCTCCAATCGATTGGCAAATCCCAGCCCCACCAATCCTCCGGCGGTTGATAGAATGGGTAACACTGCACCCAATCGGAGGGTTATCGGCAAATTGGATTTACCGTCGAGAACCAATACCACTTGAGGGCCTTCGCGAGTCCATCGTGAGAGCGAAACTGTTTGGTTCATCTCTAGTTGAAGATTGATGATGGACTGAACGAATGGCGACAGATGTTGGTTCTGGAAATGACCGCTTGACTCCGCGAGCTCTTCAAACAGTGGGCCTAAGAAGTAGCGGCGTCTCTCATCCTTGAGTAAAAAGCCGGTACTCAACAGTGACTTTGCATAGCGATGCGCTAGTCCCACGTCGATGCCTACCGATTGTGCAAGCTGTAAAACGCCCATGCCGTCTTTGGCCGAGCCTACCGCGCGCAACAGTTCTTCGACTCGATATACGGTTCCAATCCCGGTTTTTCCCGTGTTCATCTTGTCGCTCTTCCAGTACGCGCGCAAATTAAAATATCGCGGTTCATTTGGTGAACCGTAACGTTGACATCCTTCCCAAAGGGAATCCTACGGCGATAACAATGTCGCGTAATCGCTTCGGTGGGTTCCTGCTTCGCCGAGAGGCCTAACTACTCCGCTCTCCACAGGCTAAAACGCGATGTCCTCGCGCTAATATGCTGATCGCTCCAACTAAATCAGCGTTCTTTTTGCAGCCACATGTGACGCACAAGAATTGCGTACGATGCTGTTGATGTTTTATCGATTGCTCACAAGAAGAACATGTCGGGTCCTCTTGTCCATGCGTCATYGCTAAGAAGTGTCCGGCGCGCCAGGCGAGCTTATATTCCAACAGGCGTCGAAACTCTCCCCATCCTCGCGGAAAAGCTCCAATGTCTAATTCTCTTTTTGCCTCAGCTTCTTCGGGCACACTCTTACGACCGTTTGGTTGGGCCTTTGCCTCTGAACTCTGGAAGCACACCAGCGAATGGTTCTTCGTAATTGATGTTGAAGCCTTATGCAGAAAATCTTTGCGGGCGTTTGAAATCCGTGTGAGCATTTGCTGAAGTCGAGCATAGGCTTTCTTCCAATTGCTACTCGACTTAACTTTACGGTCCAGGCTTCGCTGAAGCTGGGCGAGACTACGAAGACGCTTTTCGGGTTGGTGAGGCTGCAGTACAGAGTTCCCGTCGCTCAGTGTTGCGAAGCAGTCAGCACCCTTAACGATACCGACGGCGCTCTCCTGYAATGGAGGCAGTTCCACCTCTCTCTGCGTTTGGATAGACACAAACCATTTTCCGTTCGACTCGCTAACGGTAACGTTGCGTAGATCGCCAAGGACATCTCGGCTTTTTCTATAGCGCAGCCAACCAAGCTTTGGCAGAAAAATGCGTCCGTTCAATTGGTCCAGCTTGATCTGATTCCTGTCGGGATAGCGAAAGCTGTCGCCTTGAGTTTTTCTCTTGAAGCAAGGAACGGAAGCGCGACCATCAAAAAAATTCCTGTACGCCTTCTCCAGGTCCTTCAACGCATGCTGAAGTGGATGCATTGGTGCCTCCTTGAGCCAAGGTATTTCCGGACCATTTCGCCAGGCAGTAAGTAGTTTCGCCATAGCGAAATAACCTATGAACTTGCCTCCAGTCGCTCGTGTCTCCAGTTGTAATGAAAGGCCTTTGTTATACACAAATCGGCAGGCGCCACCGAACCGTCGCATCTTGCGCGTCTGTTCGCCATTGGGCATAAGCTCGAATTTGAAGGCTTGGAGTCGAAGCATACGAGGTGTGTTCAGTAACCTATTCCGAAAATATTGATGCTGCTAGGATGGATATAGGTTCTCACAGTGATATGCGCCTTTGCTGACAAATCCGTGTGGATTGCTGCCAAGCATCGCTCAAAAAATTGGGAGGACAGACTGGGCTGCTGCCAAGTTCGGCATGCATCAGAACGCTACGGTGCGTACGGAGGATAAGCCGGATCGCCAATGTCGCGACCATTGACTATTTGTGGCGCGGTAGCAGTGTTCTTCACGTTCGGTTCCCGCGGTCAGCTAATGCGTGCGTGAGCTGAATCGTTTCTATCCCAAAAAGCACCACGGCGCTGGTCGCTCCATTTCGGAGGTATGTCGTCACTACCATGATTAATGAAAATAAAAGCTAGCAATGAACTGTCGATGCCTCATTTCTGTTTGCCCTCGTGCGTGATGCGCTCTGCAGTCTGAGTTGCATTCAATCTGCTCTGCCAAAAAATACGGCAAGGCGGAAGCCTTGCCGTATTGAGCTAAGACGAAATGTCGTATTACTTCTGAGGACTGGTCAACAAGCCGCTGTTGCCCTGCTGTTGCAGTGCTTTCAGACGCAGCTTGCTGTCGTCGCTGTTGGCCATCGCGTCAGCTGCAACGTTCAGCTTGCCGTTCGCATCGTAGCCCCTCATCACGTCAGCCATCTGAGCCACATTGGCTGCAACGTTGTTGCTGTTGAAGCTCAGGTTGCCTGCCGGAGCAGCCGGGGTAGCGCTGCTGTCGAAGGACGAGATCGCTGCGGCCAGGCTGGAGGCGCTGGCTGGCTCGCTGACTTGGAACCAGACGTCGGCGGCTTCGTGAGACTTGCCGTCGCTGGTCTCGAAGGTCGAGGTCAGGCCAACAGTATTGCCGTTGGTATCGACGTTGGCTTTCTGAACATCCAGATTCAGCTTGGTGACGTTCAGGTCAGCCAGCGACTTCAGCTCGTTAGCCTGGCTGATGCCGTCAGCGTTGCCATCCACCCACACCTTCAGACTGCCGAAGTCCTTGTCGGCTGCGGTGATCATGCCGTCGCCGTTGGTATCCAGCTCAGCCATTGCTTGGTAGCCGTCGGATGCCTTCTGGCCGTTCGCCAGAGTGGTGCCGTTACCGAACAGCTCGGAACCATCGTTGATGATGCCATCACCGTTGCGATCCAGAGCGAGCAGGCCGTCGTCGCCGCTCACCCAGCCGGTGTTCAGCTTCTGGCCGTTGGCCAGCAGGTCGAACTGCACTCCCTGAGTGACGTCCAGCGTTTCGATGCCGTTGCCGTTGAGGTCTAGAACAATCGGGCTAACCTTGAGTGCTTGAATCTGGGAGTTAGTGGTCAAACCTTTAAGCTGAGCTGAGGTCAATGTTCCAGCTTGAGCCATGCTGAAGGCACTGAGCTGAGCGATAGTCATATGCCCAATCTGATCAGAGGTCAGGCCTTGCATCTGCGCCGTGCTCAATGCCGCGATAGTACTGGTCTTCAGGGCCGCAACGTCTACAGTTTCCAAAGCGCCGATGGCTGCGGAGCTCAATGACTGGATCTGCTTGGTCGTGATCATGCTTGCCTGAGCTGTGGTCAGAGCAACGAGCTGGTCTGTAGTCAGTGAACTGAACTGTTGTGTGCTCAATGCAGCGATCTGCGAGGTCTTCAAGCCACACATGTCGCGGGTCTCGATTGCCTGAATATCGTTGGTAGACAGCGATCCCAACTGTGTGGTGGTCAATGCGCCCAACTGATCGCTGCTCATAGCGACGACCTGGTCGGTGCTCAGCCCAGCCAGAGCTGCCGTGGTCATTGCTGCGAACTGTACGGTGCCCAGTGCGCCAATCTGGTCAGTGGTGAGAGCCGCAATCTGCGCGGACTTCAACGCTGCCATAACCGTGACCTTCAACGCACCGATGTCAGCAGTTTCGATTGCTGCGATTGAGTTACTGCTTAGAACACTTACCTGTGCCGAATTCATCACGCTGAACTGGGTCGAGGTCAGAGCCACGATCTGGGCGGAGCTTAGACCGTTTGTCATCTGGTTGGTGGTCAGCACAGCGACATCGGCAGTGGTCAGGTTCTTCACCTGGTCCGTGGTCAAGGCGGCAACCTGCGCAGTACCCATCGCGGCGATCGCCGCCGTCTTCAGGACTACCAAGTCAGTGGTCTGGATGGCTGCAATCGCGTCGGTGCTCAGCGCTGCCACTTGGTTGCTGTTCAGAACCGCAGCCAGTTGGGTGCTCAGGGCAACGATCTGGTCGGTCGTCAACGCTTTGGACTGGTTGGCGGTCAGCGCGGCAATCGCGGCAGTCTTCAAGTTGGCGAAATCAGCTGTTTCCATCGCGGCGATGTTGGCAGTGCTCAGTACCGCCACTTGGGCGCTGGACAGCGCTCCAGCCTGGTCGCTCGTCAGCGCTACGATCTGGCTCGAGTTCAGTCCACCAGCCATTGCTGCCGTGCCAAATGCCGTCACCTGGGCAGTGGTCATTGCAGCCACCTGGTCTGTAGTCAGCCCTGCCAGCTGTGCCGTCTTCAACGACGCAATTGCCGCCGTGCTCAGGCCGCTGAAGTCTGATACCTGGATCGCGCCAAGGGCTGCCGAGGAGAGTGCCCCCACCTGGGCGGTGGACATTGCGGCAACCTGCGTTTGCGTCATCGCCACCATCGCATCGGTAG
>NZ_JBFRDW010000332.1:0-6616 GCF_052113985.1 Pseudoduganella sp. RAF53_2
GGTATGCACAAAAAAGAGTTGAATAGATTTCTACTGTAGTCAATCCATCGGGCCTGCAACAGACCCAATTTTGCTAAAATCCACAGACCCACTTTTGCGACAGCCGCCATGCTTCTGGAACTCGATGGAACCGGACCGCTTTACCTGCAACTCGCGCGCGCGCTGAAACGTGTGCCGCGCGCCCATCCGGAACGGGATGAACTGCCCCTGCCTTCAACGCGCGATCTCGCGGCGGAATTACGCATTGGCCGCAACTCGTCAAAGCGGCCTATGAACAGCTGGTGTCCGAAGGCGCCGCGGTGGCGCGGCCCGGCGCCGGAACCTGGCTGGTGACAGCCCCTGTCGCCAGCCCAAGCACCGCACTGCCCAACAGCGGCCAGCCTCCCAGCCTGTTTGCAGCGCGGGCGCGGGAAGCACTCAAAGGCGCCCAGGCGCTCAAGCCGCATGGCATGCGCTTCGATTTCCAGTACGGGAATCCGGTGCATGATCCGGCCTTGCACGACCAGTGGCGGCGCAGTGTGCTGCATGCCCTGGCCACTTCACCGTCTTCCTACCCGCCGTTGCAGGGCGTGCCCGAGCTGCGGCATGCGGTGGCCGACTATCTGCGGCGGCGGCGCGGCATCAGCTGTACCGGCGACGATGTGCTGATCGTGAATGGCACTCAGCAGGCACTGGACCTGACGGCGCGCGTGCTGGTCGAACCAGGGACGCCCGTCGCGCTGGAAGAGCCCTGCTACTTCTCCGTACGCCAGATTTTCTACGCCTCCGGCGCGCAACTGCATCTGATTCCGTCCGACCAGGACGGCATGCAGGTGGATCGCCTGCCAGCTCCAGCACCAGCCCTGATCAGCATCGCGCCTGCCAATCAATTCCCCAGCGGCGCCGTGTTGTCGGGTCGACGCCGCCAGCAGCTGCTGCAGTTCGCGGAACAGCATGGCAGCTACATTCTGGAGGACGACTACGACAGCGAATTGCGCTTCGGCGCCAATCCGCTTCCCGCGCTCAAGGCCAGCGGCGACGGCGAACGCGTGATTTATTCGGGCACCTTCTCCAAGATCATGTTCCCGGCGCTGCGTCTCAGCTATCTGGTCGTGCCGCGCTCCCTGCAGCGCGACTTCGCCAGCGCCAAGTACCTGGCCGACATGGGCCATCCGGCACTGGAGCAATACGCCATGGCGCACTTCATGGCCGAAGGACGCTTCGAACGCCACATCGCCCGTCTCGTGCGCAGCCTGGCCGTGCGGCGCGCGGCGCTGGCCGAAGGGCTGGCCGCGATTCCGCGCTCCCCGTTTGTGCTGGCTGGCGGCGACCGTGGCACCTATCTGGCGGCCTGGCTGCCCGGCCACACGCACGCCCAGGCCGCAAATCTGATCGCCCACGCCCAGTCGTATGGCGTCGGCCTCTACTCGCTGGCGCCGCATTATCCTGGCGGTGAGGCCGGTGCCGGTCTGCTTTTCGGCTTCGCAGGACTATCACTGGCCAATCTGCAAGCGGGAACCACCATGCTTGGACGCTGCATGGAAGACGCCCGCGCCCAAGGCCTGATCCCCTGATAATGCTGCAATCGGCGACGGGCCGTGCTACGCTCGCGCCATGTCATCGATCCGCACATCGCGCATGGCCCTCGCGCTGGCCCTGTTCTGGCTGGCCTTTCTGGGCGCCTATACCCTGCGCGGCGCCCTGCTCGCCTACGACCATCCATGGCAAGCCTTCGAACGGCGCGCGCTGGTGGCCCTGGTCGGTATCGGCTTGTCGATGCTGATGAATCTGGTGCTTGCGCGCCGGTCCGGCAGCTCGCTTGGCACCCGCATCGGACTGACGGTTGCGATGTCCATTCCCGCCGCGGCCATCTTCGCCAGCTGCAGCACGCTGCTGTTTTCCGTGGTGGCGCCACTGCCCAACGAAACCTGCGATACAGGACTGGTTTGCAGCATGCAGGATTTTGTAACGGCGGTCAGCGACCTGATGATCAACTGGTCCTTCGTGTTTGCGGCGTGGGGGCTGTTATGCCTGTCGCTGGCTACCGCGGCGGAGCAGAAAGAAGCCTTGCTGGCCGGAGCGCGTTACCGGGAAGCGGCACGGCTGGCCGAAATCCGTGCGCTGCGCTACCAGGTCAATCCGCATTTCTTCTTCAATGTACTGAATTCCCTGCAAGGCCTGATCGGCCAGCACCGGGGCGACGAAGCCCAGGCCCTGATCGGTGAACTGGCCCGCCTGTTCCGAGCCGCGCTCGCCACCGATCCGCTGGCCGAATCGACGTTGGCCGATGAAGTCGATCTTCAGGCCCGCTATATCGCGATCGAGCTGCGGCGGTTTCCCGGACGGCTGGCGCTCGATATCGCACTTGATCCGGCAGTGGCCGATGTGCGTGTGCCGGCGCTGATCCTGCAACCGCTGGTGGAGAACTCGGTCAAGCATGGCGTAGCGCACAGCAGCTCACTGGTCACGGTCAGCATTCGTGCGCAGGCCGTGGGCGATTCGCTGCTGCTCACGGTGTCGGATGACGCCCAGGGTGTTGCTCCTCCCGCAGGCGCGGGCCTGGGCATCGGGCTGCAAAACGTACGCGAGCGGCTGGTCCTGCACTATGGCGACAAGGCGGAATGCAAACCTGCTGCCGCCACGCCCGGCTTCATCACCGAGCTCCGTTTCCCGTTACGGAGCGCAGCATGACCTTCCGCGCCCTGATCCTGGACGATGAACCGCTGGCGGTCAGCGTGCTGCGCCAACAGGCCGAACGTACCGGCATGGTGGACATCGTCGGCAGCGCAGGCGATGCGGCCAGCGGGCTCGCCCTGCTTGCGGCGCAACCGGCCGATGTTCTGTTCCTCGACGTCAGCATGCCCGGCATGAGCGGCATCGAGCTGGCCCGGCATCTGCGCAGCCTGTCGAATGCCCCGCTGGTGATCCTGGTGACGGCGTACGACCACTTCGGCACCGAAGCCTTCGACTGCGCAGTGGTCGACTATGTGCTGAAGCCTGTCGAACCGGCGCGCCTGCTGAGGGCCTGCCAGCGCGCGCAGCAACTGCTGGCGGCACGCACACCGGTGCCGGAGCGGCCTGACGACTGGTGGTTGCCGCACCGCGGCACCGTCGTGCGCGTGGCGCTGGCCGACATCGAACGACTGGAGGCGGACCGCGATTATGTACACGTCCATCTGGCGGAACGCAGGTATCTGATGCGATCAACGCTGGCGGCACTGGAGAGCCGCCTCGATCCCTCAGCCTTTGTTCGCATTCACCGCTCCACCATCCTGCGCGCCGACCAGATCAGCGAATTGCGCCACCTCGGCGCGGGCACCTGGCTGGCAGTCGACGAACGCGGCGCCACCTACCGCGTGGGACGCAGCTATCTGGACGCCGTACGTGCGCGGCTGGTAACGCTCGTCGCTTCCTGACGTTCTTCGTCGCAAAAATCTGGCACTGTTCCGCCCTCCCTCCTATTGTGGGGCCTTCATTGAACCTATGGAGACACAATGAAGCCCACCGCAATTCTCGTCGCAGCCCTGATGTGCGCCACGCAGGCGCTGGCTGCACCCACCATCTTCGAGCCCGGAAACATCTCCGGTCCCGCCGACGACAGCGATCCGGCCTTTACACCGGATGGAAACACCCTGATATTCACGCGCAATGGTGCGCTGCTGATATCGCATAAGCGCGGCAACGGCTGGAGCCAGCCCGAGATTGCGCCGTTTTCTGGGGAATGGGACGACCAGCAGCCTGCCATGGCGCCGGATGGTTCGTATCTGGTGTTCGTCTCCAACCGGCCCGCGACTGCGGGTGCTCCTGCACTTGCCGGTGGCAATCTCTGGCGCGTCGACCGCAAGGGAGACGGCTGGGGCCAGCCACACATGCTGTCCGAAGCGGTGAACCGCACCGCCAGCATCTGGGCGCCCGCGATCGCAGCCAACGGCAATCTTTACTTCATCATGCGCGCCGTGGCTGGACAACCATTCCGCATCTGGCGCGCGCAGCCGCGCGGCGCAGACTATCTGGCGCCGGAGCCGGTTTCATTGGGCGATAGCACAACCCAGGATGTCGATCCGGTGATCGCGCCGGACGAATCATTCATCATCTACGCGTCCCGTCCCGCAAAAGGCGATGCGCACGAGCGGCTGTATATCGCCTACCGCCTGGGCGGCGGCTGGAGTGCGCCGGTCGACCTGGGCGCGGACGTCAACGGCAAAGGCGACACCGACGTCAACGAGCCGCGCCTCAGCACCGATGGCCACACACTTTACTTCAGCACTGATCGCCAGTTGCCGCGCACCACGCCGCGCACTCGCGACAGCACGGCGCGCGACCTGCAGCGTATTCACGACTGGGACAACGGACGCCAGAACATCTGGAGCATCCCGCTCGATCCCTGGCTGCCGAAGATCAGTAGTCCCAGATAACCGGCACGTAGCGGAAGGCATCGCCGTCCACCGCCACGCGCCCAACGGAGGGGAACGGCAGGTGCGCAGCCACCAGCAGGCCACCGTTTTCCGCCAGCTCGCGGAACAGACCGACGCGAACGCGCACCGACTCTTCCGGGTCGTGTTCGAAACCGTTGTGCCATTCCGGGTGATCGAAACCGACCGGGAACATGGCGTCGCCGGCAAACATCAGGCGCTCGCCGCCCGAGACCAGGTCGACCACGGCGTGTCCCGGCGTGTGGCCGCCGGTGAGGCGAACCGTGACGCCTGGCGCTACTTCATGCTTGTCTTTGAAGATGCAAAGGCGGTCGCGGTATTCGTTATAGAAACTGGTTGCGGTCTCGCGCAGCACAGCCGGCACTGCGGACGGCATGACGGTGCTGGAGAAGTCAGGCTGCGTCCAGAATTCCACTTCGGCGGCCGAAACGTGAATCCGCACATCCTTGCGCAGGCGCTGCCTGACGTCGTCGACCAGCAGACCGCCTACGTGGTCCATGTGCATATGAGTGATGATCACATCGGTCACGGATTCCAGCGCAATGCCGGCTGATTCCAGGCGCTGAGGGAACTGCCCGGCGCGCGGAAAACCCGCGAACTGTCCGCCCAGGCCCGCGTCGATGAGAATGGTCTGCTCGCCGCTGCGCGCCACCATCACATTCAGCGGCCAGTCGAACGCTTCCTGCGGCATGAACATATAGTCCAGCCAGTTCGACAGGTCGGACGGATCGACGTTGGTGGCCATCGTCGACGTTGGCAAGGGCAGCACGCCATCGCTGACGACCAGAGCATCAATTTCGCCCACTTGCAGTGCGTAGCGGGAGGGAACCAGCTCCTGAGGCGCCTGGCTGGCAGTGCGCGAGTTGTTATCCACGGCGAACATAGCGATATCTCCAAATTCACGGGTTGTCGGACAAAGATCACAGCAAAGGCTGGATGTCCTCATCGTAGATAGGAAGGGATGCKGGCGGTAGGCCTATTGACGGACGCACAGTGTTGACTGATACGCACCAAACGCATCTCAGCTATACTCCGCGCCAGCGACACGCTCTATAAAAATCACCTGAGGAGACCCATGCTTCGCTTCAACCCATCGCTACGCGCTGGCGCCCTCGCCGCCGCGCTGTTGGCCGGCCTTGCATCCGGCACGCTGGCCCACGCCGCACCCCGTCCAGCCGCCGCGGCCAGCCAGGCTGCTGTCCGCCTTGACCGCCTGGCCGACGCTTTCTATGACGCCCGCGCCAAATTCGATCCCCTGCTGTACGCCACCGCCAACGGCGACAGCCGCTACGACGACCGCCTCGGCATGGCGATCTCCCCGAGCGTGCGCAGCCGCCAGTTCGCGCTGTATCACAAGATGCAGCAGCAACTGCACGCCATCGACCGCGCCGGGCTTTCGGACAGTGCCCGGCTCAATTACGACCTGCTGGCATCCGAAATCAGCGCCATGCTCGATCTGGAAGCCTTCCCGGAGCACCTGCTGCCGCTGAATCAATTCGATAACGTGCCGAGCACGCTGGCGAACTACGCCAGCGGCACCGGTTCGCAGCCACTGACCAATCCCAAGCAGTACCGCGCCTATCTGGCCCGGCTGCAGCAGCTGCCGGCCTGGATCGACCAGGCCATCGCCAATATGAAGGAAGGCATGCATCAGGGCGTGGTGCTGCCGAAGGCGTTGACGGTGAAGATGCTGCCGCAGTTCCAGCAACTGCGAAGCGGCACGCCTGAAGCCAGCATCTTCTACACCCCGATCAAAATCATGCCGGCGCAATTCTCGGCAAAGGACAAGCAGCAACTGACCGCTGACTATCGCGCCGCAGTCGCTCGCATTGCCCCCGCGCTGGATCGCCTGTGCCAGTTCATCGAGAACGACTACCTGCCGGCCAGCCGCGAGACTTCGGGCTACGGCGCACTGCCGAATGGCCAGGCCTGGTACAAGGCACGCATCCAGCACAACACCAATCTGCCGCTCGCGGCGGACGCGATCCACGAACTGGGCTTGAAGGAAGTGGCGCGCATTCGTCAGCAGATGGACGAACTCGGACCCAAGCTGGGCTACACCGGTCCAGCCGGCGGCTTGCCGCAATGGGTGGCAGCGCAAGACAAGTTCAAGCCGTTCAAGTCGGAGGCCGAAGTGCTGGCGGCCTATCGCAAAATCTACGCGACCGTCGAGCAGAAGCTGCCCGCCTATTTCAGCCTGCTGC
>NZ_JBFRDW010000333.1:0-6591 GCF_052113985.1 Pseudoduganella sp. RAF53_2
GTGTACCAGGAGACTTCATGGGACAACCCTTCGCTGATCGACACCGGCCTGCAGCGTGCGCAGCGCGGCCTGGGTGACTGGTTCCGCGAGACCATCCTGCGCCGCAAGCCAGGCCAGGTGACGGTGAGCGTGCCGGCGAACACAGCGCCGGGCAGCGCCCTGCCGCTGGGTCCTGTCGGCCGCGAATTTGCGGGCGTGGCGCAGCTGGTGGTGGCCAAGGACAAGGGCGCTTCGCTGATGCGCGGCTACATGGACAACCTATCCAGACTACGCGCCCGCTTCAACCAGATCCGCAACCAGGGCGATCCCGGTCCCGGCGCCAAGCAACTGATGCAGCAGACGCTGGACGGCAGCGGTTCCGAACTGGCGGATGCCTTACGCTACGTCGACGAACAGATGTTGACCGGCATGGGCGAGCAGCAGAAGCAGGCCATCCGCCCGCTGCTGGTGCGTCCGCTGATGCAGACCTTTGCCGTGATCGTGCAGCCCACCGAGGCCGAGATCAACAAGGTATGGACGGCGCAAGTGCTGGAGCCCTTCCGCAAAGGCCTGCTGGCCAAATATCCTTTCGCGCCGGAGTCGCGCCAGGAAGCCAGCAATGCCGAAATCGGGCAGGTATTCGGTCCTGAGGGCGCAGTGGCCAAATTCTTCAACAGTACGGTCGGCCCGCTGGTGGTACGACGGGGCGACACGCTCAGCGCCCGCACCTGGGCCAATATGGGTATTGCCCTGTCGCCTGCAGTCACCACCAGTTTTCCCGGCTGGATCGCACCGTTGAACGCCAATGGCGTCGCCAACCAGGCCAGCGGCGAAGAGGCGCAGACCCGCTTCCAATTGCAGACCGTCGCGGTACCGGGCGTCAGCGAATACACCATCGAGATCGACGGACAGGCGCTGCGCTGGAAAGGCCAGCCGCAACCCTGGACGCCGATGGTCTGGCCCAATCCGCAAGGCGTGCCGGGCTCCCGCATCACGGCCTTCACGCCGGACGGAAAAAAGGTGGTGGTGCTGGACGAGCCTGGCCATTTCGGCTTGAAGAAAATGATCGACTCCGCACAGCGCAAGCGCAAGGATGATGGAAGCTTCGAACTTAGCTGGAGCAACAGCGGCGTGACAGTCACGGCCAATCTGCGTCTGCTGCCTGCCGCGCCAGCCTCCGCACCGGCCCAGGCAGGACAAGGCTTCCGCAAGCTGCGCCTGCCGGACTCCGTGGTGGGTGGCACGCCTTCGCCCACGCTGGCGTCGCAGGTCGCGGCAATGGGAGCGCAGCAATGAGCCGCATGCCTACGCCTGCCGCCATCGGCTATTTCGGCAAGGTTCCCAGCCGCGCGGACTTCGTCAAAGGCGGCAGCGATCCGCGCGTGATCAATGTGCTGGATGACTGGCTGGCGCGCTCAATGGAGATGCTGAGCGCCGATGCGCGCTGGAAGCTGACTTACGACGCGGTGCAGCCGCTGCATTTCGCCCTGCTGGGGCCACGCCGCCGCTCCGCCATCGCAGGCCATATCACTGCTTCCAGCGACCAGTCCAGCCGCCGCTTTCCTTTCCTGATGGTGAGCAGCGTGGAAGTCGAGGAACCGGCCAGCTTCGCCTCATTCAGCCCGCTGCTGCTGACGCGCTTGTGGGCCAGGCTGGAGCAACTGAGCGGTGGCGTGCTGGCCGCTCCGGATGCCGGCGCSCCGCTGCAAGCGCTGCAGGGAAATACGCTCGATCTGGAACTGCGCGCGGCGGCCTATGACGCTGCTTTCGCCGACTTCCTGGAACTGCAAACCGTGGGCGCCCTGGACGGCCTGCTGGCACAGGCGGGCTTTGGCGGCACGGTGCGTCAACTGATGCTGGCGCTGGGCATGCTCCTGCAGCCGGTGATGGCCAGCAGCTCCAGCCGTCTTGAAAAAAGCCTGGTGCTGCCCCTGCCGGCCGATGCGCTATACCGCAACCTGGTGGCGGCCTTCTGGATGCACGTGATCACGCCTTTCCTGATGCGCGCCGACTTCGAATTGTCGCTCTTCGTCACGCGCCTGCACGGCAAGCCCGTGCTGGTGCTGGGCTTCAGCGGCGCTTCGCCACACACCCTGCTGGGCATCATGGRCCCTCAGGTCGGCGAGCAGCATCACATCCGCTTCGACGATGTGGAATGGGTCGAAGACCAGGTCAAGGACGATTACGCGAGCCAGAAGGTTTCGGCCTATCTTGCCCAGCCGGCGCTGTCCCTGAAATCCGCGCGCGACTCGCTGCGCACCGCCTTTATTGGAAACTGATATGCGTTGCATTCCTGTCCTCCTGCTGTTTGCCGCCTGCGCGGCACAAGCCCAGTTGCCCGGCCAGGTGGTGGCCAGCGGCACCGTACCGGACGAAGCGGCCAAGACGGCCCTGCTCAACCAGTTGCGCGAGGTGTATGGCGCCGACAAAGTGGTGGACCAGCTGGCGGTCGGCCAGGTCGCCAGCCCGGCGAACTGGAGCAACTACGTACAGAAGCTGATCACGCCCAATCTGAAGCAGATCAGTCGTGGCCAGCTCAAAGTGGACGGCAATATGGTCAGCGTGCGTGGCGAAGTGTCCAATGAGGCACAGCGCCAGCGCATCGCCAGCGACTTCGCCACCAGCCTGAATCCCACCTACACCGTCAACAACGGCTTGCGCGTGGCGATGGCCGAGCAGGGCATCCTGGACCGCACGCTGGCCAACCGCATCATCGAATTCGAGAGCGGCCAGGCGGTGCTGACGCCGGCCGGCAAGACTATCCTGGACGAGATGGCGGTCGCCATGCTGAAGATGAAAGGCCAGAAGGTCGAGATCATTGGCCACACCGACAACGTGGGTCTGCGCGCCAGTAACCAGAACCTGAGCCAGGCGCGGGCGGAAGCCGTGCGCAATTACCTGTCCGGCAAAGGTATCGCGGCCGAGCTGCTGACCGCMTCGGGCCAGGGCTCCGACCGTCCTGTAGCAAATAACGACACAGCGGAAGGCCGGGCGCGCAATCGCCGCATCGAATTCCGCATGGCGCAGTAAGCGCCGCTATTGAAGGAGTAGCTATGTTTTCCGCTGAATCCCTGCTGGAACCCATCACCCCGGAACAGCCGGCCGGTATCGATCTATCCTTTTCGCCGGCCTTTGACGCCATCGCCCATGCGCGCCGTTTCGACGATCCCTCGCTGGAACAGGGCGAATGGGTCACGGAACTGAAAGAGGCCGACTGGTCGTTCGTTGTGGCTCGCTGCAGCGCACTGCTCACCGAACAAAGCAAGGACTTGCGCCTGGCCGTCTGGCTGGCCGAAGCCGCAGCGAAGCAGCATCAGTTGCGCGGTCTGGGTGAAGCGTTCCGCGTGCTGGCCGGCCTTTGCCGCGCCTATTGGAATAATGGCCTGTTTCCCCTGCCCGATGCCGGCGACAGCGAGCAGCGCATCGGCAATCTGGCCTGGATACTGAACCGCACTGCAGCGCTGACACGCGAAATGCCGCTCACCGAGGGACAGGGATTCTCCACCATCGATTTCGAGACGGCGCGCAGGCAGGCCAGCCTGCCGGACAATGTGCGCAATCCGGATTGGCCGAAGCTGGCCGATATGGAAAGTGCCCGCGCTCGCAATTCGGCACGCTTCCGCGAACAGTTTGCCGCTGATGCGCGCTACTGCATGGAAGCGCTGCGCACACTGGAAACGGCGGCTGACGAACGTCTTGGGGCGGACAGCCCGGGCTTTGCCGCCGCCCGCAATGCGGTGCAGGCGATGATCGATGCCATGCCCTCGCATGCGAGCCTGCCTGCGACGGTGCCGGCGCCCGGCCCGGATAGCGCGCAGGACGCGCAGATCATGTTCGCCCAGCCGGCTGCAATGACGCATGGCGCCGCCGGATCACGCGCGCAGGCTGTGGCCCAGTTGCGCGAGATCGCCAGCTTCTTCCGGCGCACGGAACCATACAGCCCGGCGTCCTATTACGCCGACAAGGCGGCCGACGCTGCGGAGCAGGACCTGCATACCTGGCTGCGCAGCGTGGTCAAGGATTCCGGTTCACTGGCGCATATCGAGGAGCTGCTGGGCGTCCAGCGCTCCTGAGCACTCAACGCACGCTGTATTCGAATTTGCCCAGACCGTCGGCCGCCACCTGGATGCGGCTGATGGTCCTCCCCTCCGCCATCTTCGCCAGCACGGCTTCAGCAATTTCCGGCAACAACGTCCCGTTCAGTATATTGTCGACATTGCGCGCGCCGGAATCGACCTCGGTGCAGCGCGCAAGCACTGCATCCACCAAGCTATCGTCATAATGGAATTCCGCCTTGTGGTTGATGCCGATGCGCTGGCCGATGCGGTCCAGCTTCAGTTCAATGATACTTGCCAGCGTGTCGTCTGCGATCGGGTAGAACGGCACCACTTTCAGGCGCCCCAGAAAGGCCGGCTTGAACACCTTCAGCAGCTGCGGACGGATTGCCGCTTCCAGTTCTTCCGGTGAGGGCAACTCCTCCTCGGCGCGGTTCAGGCAGGACTGCATGATGGTGGACGAGGCCACATTCGAGGTGAGGATGATGATCGAATTACGGAAGTCGATTGCGCGGCCTTCAGCGTCGTCCATCATGCCTTTGTCGAAGACCTGAAAGAACAGCTCCAGCACGTCGGGATGCGCTTTCTCCACTTCGTCCAGCAGCACGACGCTGTAGGGATTGCGGCGCACGGCTTCGGTCAGCACGCCGCCTTCGCCGTAGCCGACATAGCCCGGCGGCGAGCCCTTGAGGCCCGATACACTGTGGGCTTCCTGGTATTCGCTCATATTGATGGTGACCAGTTTGCGCTCCCCACCGTACAACGCATCGGCCAGTGCCAGCGCGGTTTCCGTCTTGCCCACGCCGGACGGGCCGGCAAACAGGAACACGCCTTTCGGCTTATTGGGATCGTCCAGATTGGCACGCGCGGTACGCACGCGCTGGACCACGGCGCCGATGGCTTGCGGCTGGCCGATCACGCGTTCCTGCAATACGTCCTTCAAACGCAGTACGGCCTGGATTTCATCCTTCACCATTTTCCCAAGCGGTATGCCGGTCCAGCCGGCGACGATGTCCGCAACCACGTGACCATCCACTTGCACCGGCACCATCGGCGTTTCACCCTGCAGCGCGCGCAGTTCGGCCAACAGCACCTGAATGTCCCGTGCGGCGCCGCCATCACCCGTCATGGCGCCCGCCGTGCCATCCCCCGCGCCATGCTTTTCCAGCGCGGCGCGCGCCTCGGCAATCCGGGCCGCCAGTGATTTCTCTTGCTCCCAGCGCACGCGCAGCGCCATCAACTCCTGCTCAGCCAACGCGCAGCTGTCGTCGAGCTGCTGCACACGCTGCGTGTGCTCGGCGCCCGCCGCCTGTTCACGCAGCAGGGCCGCAGCCTCGGCGCCTTCGCGCTCCAGTTGCCGCTGCAGTGCTTCGATCAGCGCTGGCGTCGCGCTCTGGCCCAGCGCCACCTTTGCGCAGGCTGTATCGAGCACACTGATTGCCTTGTCCGGCAGCTGGCGGCCGCTGATGTAACGATGCGACAGACGCACCGCTTCGGTGACTGCCTCGTCCATTACGCGCACACCAAAGTGCGCTTCCATCAAAGGCGCCATCCCGCGCAACATGGCGCAGGCCAGTTCTTCGCTGGGTTCTTCGACTTTCACAACCTGGAAGCGCCGCGCCAGTGCTGCATCCTTTTCGAAATACTTCTTGTACTCGCCCCAGGTAGTCGCCGCAATGGTACGCAATTCGCCGCGCGCCAGTGCGGGCTTCAACAGGTTGGCGGCGTCATTCTGCCCCGCCTGGCCGCCCGCGCCAATCATGGTGTGCGCCTCGTCAATGAAAAGGATGATCGGTTGTGGCGACTTTTTCACTTCATCGATCACGCTCTTCAGCCGATTTTCGAACTCGCCCTTGACGCTGGCGCCGGCCTGCAGCAAGCCCATGTCCAGCGTGTGAATCGCCACGCCTTTCAGCACATCGGGTACGTCGTCCGTGGCGATGCGCAGCGCCAGCCCTTCCACCACAGCCGTTTTGCCGACGCCCGCCTCGCCAGTCAGGATAGGATTATTCTGGCGTCGGCGCATCAGGATATCGATCGCCTGGCGGATCTCCGCATCGCGCCCGATCACCGGATCGACTTGACCCGCACGGGCGCGTTCCGTGAGGTTGGTGGTGAACTGGTCCAGGGCCGGAGTCCTGGCGGGCACCTGCTGCAATTCGCCGACCGGATCGCCCTCCTCCTGCGCCGCGCCAGTCTCCACCACAGCCTCCTGCGAACCGGCAGTGATCTGCTCCAGATGATGCTTGATATCGTCCGCACGGAACCTGTTGAACAGCGGCGAGCTGCGGTATGCCAGCTGTGCCAGCTCCGCATCGGTCAGCAGCGCCTGCRGTAGATGGCCGCTACGGATGAACACCTGTTGGCCAGCCTGCAGATCGAGCGAGGCAATCAGCCAGGCATGTTCGAACAGGCGCGGCAAGCGCGAAGAAAACACCGGCGTGCGTGAATTGCCCGCCTTGAAGCGGCCTATCTCGTTCTGCAGATCGCTTTGCAGCTTGCTGGTATCAACATCGAAATGCCGAGCCAGCAGAGTGAAATCGCTGCGTGGCTGTTC
>NZ_JBFRDW010000334.1:0-6574 GCF_052113985.1 Pseudoduganella sp. RAF53_2
GCGTGAAACGGTTGGAATTGTAGATGGCGCCCGGCGGCAAAGGCTCGCCCGGCATCGCCAGCTCGTCGCCGGTGAAGAACACCGCCACGCGCAGCTTGCGCTTCACGGGCAGTTCGGCCAGGCCCACCGAAGCAGCCAGACCCATTTCAGCGCTGCCCATGCGCGTGCCCGCAGGCAGGATCACGCTGCCATTGGTAATGTCTTCGCCGGCCCGGCGAATCCATTCACCGGACTTTGGCGTGTGGCGGATCGTCACCACATTGCCATTCAGCTCGCACTGCTCCTGCATGACCACCGCGTCGGCGCCTTCAGGAATCAGGGCGCCGGTAAAGATGCGGGCTGCCGTGCCAGGCAGCAGCGGCTGCCCCACGTGGCCCGCCGGAATGCGTTGAGAAACCGTCAGCGAAGCGCTGCCGCCGGCGCAATCGGCCGAGCGTACGGCATACCCGTCCATCTGGGTGTTGTCGGCGCCGGGCACGTTCATGCCCGAGACTTGCGACTTCGCCAGCACGCGGCCATTGGCCGCCAGGGTGTTGACCGTCTCGATCTCGGTGACAGGACGCGCGGCAGACAGCAGGAAGTCGAGAGCTTCCTTCACTGCCAGCATGGGCTTCGCTTGGGGTTTGTTCATTGCTTACAGTCCGGTGTTTTCGGCGATATACGCCTTCATCTTTTGCACGTCCGGCGGCATGACGACGAACTTCTGCGGCAGCTTTTCGATGTCTTCGAAACCTGCAGGACGCTCGGCATCTTCGCCCAGCGCTTCCAGAATGGTTTCGTTGAACTTCGCAGCCAGCGCCGTTTCCAGCACGATCATCGGCACACCAGGCTCCATGAACCCCTTGGCGACCTTGATACCGTCGGCGGTGTGGGTGTCGATCACGATACCGTAATCGTCGGCCACGTCGCGGATGGTCTGTACGCGGTCGGCGTGGGTGGACTTGCCGGATTTGAAGCCGTACTTGGACACCAGCTTGAACTCGTCGCCATCGCTGCCGGGCTTGCCGGACAGGTCGAAGCCGCCCGCCGTTTCGACCTTATGGAACAGTTCGCGCACGCGCTTGCCGTCGCCGGCAGTCAGGTCGAAAATGAAGCGCTCGAAGTTGGACGCCTTCGAGATGTCCATCGACGGGCTGGTGGTGTGATAAGTCTCAGCCGACTTGCGCACACGGTACACGCCGGTGCGGAAGAATTCGTCCAGCACGTCGTTTTCGTTGGTTGCAACCACCAGCTTGTCGATCGGGAGGCCCATCTGGCGGGCGATATGGCCAGCGCAGATATTGCCGAAGTTACCCGAGGGGACGGTGAACGACACCTTCTGGTCATTGGCCGTGGTGGCCGCCAGGTAGCCGCGGAAGTAGTACACCACCTGCGCAACCACACGCGCCCAGTTGATCGAATTGACGGTGCCGATCTTCTGGCGGTTCTTGTATTCCAGATCGTTCGAGACTGCCTTGACCATGTCCTGGCAATCATCGAACACGCCTTCGACTGCGATGTTGAAGATGTTCGGGTCCTGCAGGGAGAACATCTGCGCGGTCTGGAAGGCGCTCATTTTCTTGTGCGGCGACAGCATGAAGACACGAATGCCCTTCTTGCCGCGCATCGCGTACTCGGCGGCGCTACCGGTATCGCCGGAAGTCGCGCCGAAGATGTTCAGTTGGGCGTCATGCTTGGCGAGCGTGTATTCGAACAGGTTGCCAAGCAGTTGCATGGCCATGTCCTTGAAGGCCAGCGTGGGGCCATTGGACAGTGCCTGCAGCACCAGTTTTTTGCCTGCGTTCTCTTCGAGTACGCGAAGCGGAGTAATGTCGGCAGATTTCTCGTCCTTGCGGGCGTTGCGGTATACGTCGGCGGTGTAGGTCTTGTGGGCCAGCGCCTTCAGGTCTGCTTCCGGGATATCGGTGGCGAACTTTTTCAGGATTTCTACGGCCAGGTCGGCGTAGGACAGCTTGCGCCAGGCGGTCAGCTCGGCGTCGCTAATCTGAGGATACTCAAACGGGAGGTACAGGCCACCATCAGGTGCCAGGCCGCCCAGAAGGATGTCGGAAAAATGCTGTGGGGATTTTGCTGCGGCCGACGCGTCGGCACGGGTAGACACGTATTGCATAAAGTAAGAAATCCGGTTGAGCAAGGTTCGACGGATTTCTATTATAGTGCCAAAAACCATAGGCGTGACCCCAGTGGCTGCCACGGCGTGGCAGCCACTTGTTTTACGCCCCGGGTTTTGGTCAGCAGGCCGGGTGATTCACCGTCACCACGTGAACGGCCAGGCCGCCCAGCGAGGTTTCCTTGTACTTGGCCTGCATGTCCGCGCCGGTCTGGCGCATGGTTTCGATGACCTCGTCCAGCGAGACAAAGTGCGTGCCGTCACCCTTCAAGGCCAGCGATGCAGCGGTAATCGCCTTCACCGCGCCCATGCCATTGCGTTCGATGCAGGGAATCTGCACCAAGCCACCGATCGGGTCGCACGTCATGCCGAGGTGATGCTCGATGCCGATTTCGGCGGCATTCTCAATCTGGGCGTTGGTGCCGCCCAGCGCAGCCACCAGGCCGGCAGCGGCCATCGCGCAGGCCACGCCCACTTCGCCCTGGCAGCCAATCTCCGCACCGGAAATGGACGCATTGCGCTTGCACAGCATGCCGATCGCCGCTGCGGTCAACAGGAAGCTGCGGACGCCGGTGACCGGATCTTGCGGCTTGCAGTCCTCTGCATAATATTTGAGCACTGCCGGAATAATGCCCGCTGCGCCGTTGGTCGGCGCCGTGACGACGCGGCCGCCGGCGGCGTTTTCTTCATTGACGGCCATCGCGTACAGGCTGACACCGTTCAGTGCATCGTGCGGCAGATGGTCGGCCTTGTCCGGCTTTTGCGCCTGGCGCCACAGGTCGGCGGCGCGGCGCTTCACGTGCAGGCCGCCAGGCAACTGGCCATTGGTTTCCAGGCCGTGCTGGATGCAGTCGCGCATCACGTTCCAGATGCGATCGATACCGGCGTCCAGCTCCTGATCACCGATGCGGGTCAGCTCATTCGCGCGCAGCATCTGCGGGATGGTCAGGCCGGTACGCTCGCCATGGGCCAGCAGATCGGCCATGGTGTCGAATGGGTACGGCAGTGCGGCGCCTGGCGCGCCATCAGTGCCTGCCTGCTCGCCTTCAGCGCGGATAAAGCCGCCGCCGATGGAGTAATACACCTTGCGCAGCGTGCTGCCGTCCGCGCGCTTCAGGGCGAAGCGCATGCCGTTCGGGTGCTCCGGCAGATTTTCGGTCTTGTGGAAGATCAGGTTGGTGGTAGCGCTGAACGGCACGGCTTTCTCGCCCAGCAGCTTCAGGGTCTTCGCCTCTTCAGCGGCCGCCAGCATGCTGTTCACCGCGTCAGGATTCACGCCCTGCGGCGTTTCGCCCATCAGGCCGAGGATCACGGCCTTGTCGGTGCCGTGGCCGACGCCGGTCAGTGCCAGGGAACCAAACAGCTCCGCTTCCACTTCAACGACATCGTCCAGCGGACTGTTCTCGACCAGGAAGCGGCGTGCCGCCACCATCGGGCCCACGGTATGCGAGCTGGAAGGCCCGATACCGATCTTGAAAAGGTCGAAAACACTCATGTCCATAAATTTGTCTCTCTTTATAATGAATAACGGCGGGCTTGTGGCCCGCCGATCGATTTACGCCGCCTTGCTGAGGCTTACGTCGATATTTGCCAACATGTCCTTCACCATCTCTTCCACGCCGATGCGGGCCTTCCAGTTCCAGTCCGCGGTAGCCTTGGAATCGTCCAGGCTTTGCGGCCAGCTGTCGGCAATGGCCTGGCGGCTGTCCGGAGTGTAGGCGATCTTAAACTCCGGCACCGCACGGGTGATTGCCGCCGCCAGCTCTTCCGGATTGAACGACACGCCCGCCACATTGTAGGACGAGCGGATCTTGATTTGTTCCGCCGGTGCTTCCATCAATTCGATGGTGGCGCGAATCGCGTCCGGCATGTAAATCATCGGCAGCGTGGTCTTCGGGCCGAGGAAGCAGTCGTAACGCTCGCCGCGCAGAGCCGAGTGGAAGATGGCGATCGCGTAATCGGTCGTGCCGCCGCCTGGAGGCGACTTGAAGCTGATGATGCCCGGGTAGCGGATCGAGCGCACATCCACGCCATACTTCAGGAAGTAGTATTCGCACAGGCGCTCGCCGGCCAGCTTGGAAATGCCGTAAATCGTGGTCGGGTCCATCACCGTCATCTGCGGCGTGTTCTGCTGCGGCGTGTTCGGGCCAAACGCCGCGATGGAAGACGGCCAGAAGATACGTACCGGCTTGCCCTGCTCGCCGCGCACGCGCGCCACTTCCAGGATATTCAGCAGGCCATCCATGTTCAGATCCCACGCCTTCAGCGGCGCTGCCTCGCCGGTGGCGGACAGCATGGCGGCCAACTGGTAAACCTGGGTGATGTTTTCGTCGGCCACCAGTTTTTCCAGTGCCGCCTTGTCCATCACGTCCAGCACCTGATAGCGGGCTGCGTTGTAAAGGTTCTTTGGACTGATATCGGTGGCGATGACATTGTCGGTACCGTGCTGCTTTGCCAGCGCTTCGACCAGTTCGCTGCCGATTTGACCGTTTGCGCCGATGACGAGGATGCGTTCCATGTTTGATTCCTGTAATTCCGATTAATTCTTGATGATGCCGAGTTCTTTGCCAGCCTGTTCGAATGCTGCCAGGACTTTGTCCAGCTGCTCGCGGGTATGGGCGGCGGACAGCTGCACGCGCACGCGCGCCTGGCCCATTGGCACCACTGGATAGAAGAAGCCCGACAGCAGCACGCCCAGTTCATACATACGTGCCGCGAATTTTTGTGCGACTGGCGCATCGAACAGCATCACCGGCACGACCGGATGAGTGCCTGGCTTGATGGTGAAGCCGATACGCTCGATCTCCTTGCGGAAGTAAGCGGTGTTTTCATGCAGGCGATCACGCAGTTCGGTCGATTCGGACAGGCGCTTCAGCACTTCCAGCGAGGCGCCGGCGATGGATGGGGCCAGGGTGTTCGAGAACAGGTAAGGACGCGATTTCTGGCGCAGCGTGTCGATCACTTCCTTGCGGCCGGAGGTGAAGCCGCCCATCGCACCACCCAGCGCCTTGCCCAGGGTGCCGGTAATGATGTCGATCTTGCCGACGACGTTGTGGTGTTCGTGGGTGCCGCGGCCGGTCTTGCCCATGAAACCGGAGGCGTGGCACTCATCGATCATCACCAGCGCGCCGTATTTCTCCGCCAGTGCAACGATCTCGTCCAGCTTGGCGATGGTGCCGTCCATGGAGAACACACCGTCGGTCACAACGATCTTGTGGCGCTTGTCGGCAGCGGCCTGCAGCTGCTTTTCTAGGTCGGCCATATCGTTGTGGGCGTAGCGGAAGCGCGCAGCCTTGCACAGGCGGATACCGTCGATGATGGAGGCGTGGTTCAGCGCATCGGAGATGATGGCGTCGTTCTCGTCGAACAGCGGCTCGAACACGCCGCCGTTGGCGTCGAAAGCGGCCGCGTACAGGATGGTGTCTTCAGTGCCCAGGAATTTGGAGATCGCCTGCTCCAGCTGCTTGTGCACGGTCTGGGTGCCGCAGATGAAACGCACGGAGGACAGGCCATAGCCGTATTTTTCAGTGGCGGCAATGGAAGCCTGCGCCACCCACTCCTGGCCCGACAGGCCCAGATAGTTATTGGCACACATATTGATCAGGGTGCGGCCGTCTTCGGCTACCACTTCAGCGCCCTGGCGGGACGCAATCACGCGCTCCGGCTTGTACAGACCCTCTTGCTGGAGCTTTTCCAGGCTCTGTTTCAGTCCGGTGTAAAACGCATTGGTCGCTTGGCTCATGATCATCCTCTGTATATATGTGTTGACCGGGTGGATTCTAAAGTTTACTCTTATTCCACTGATTCTTCAGAAATCCACTATCCTGAACACGGATTCAATATACCGAATCCTACTTTACTATATTGAACTCTGCAAGCGTGAAACCGACTGTTGCCAGTAATGCACCGCCCGAAGTGGGCGCCACCCTGCAGCGCCTGCGCCTCGCGCGCGGCCTGACCTTGGAAGATTTGTCCCGCATCGCCGGTGTGTCGAAGTCGATGCTGTCCCAGATCGAGCGTGAAAAGGCGAATCCCACCATCGCCATCACCTGGCGCCTGGCCAATGCGCTCGGCGTGGCCATCGGCGAACTGCTGTCGGATGTGGAAAGAAATGTCGAAACGATAAAAGTGGTCGATGCGCACGAAACGCCTACCCTGCCCGGCGCGCATGCAGGCTATATCCTGCGCATCCTGGGGCCGATGGAACTGGCCGGTAAATATGAGTGGTACGAACTGACGCTGGCGGCGGGCGGCGAGCTGGTGTCCCAGCCCCACGATCCCGGCACCACCGAGCACTTGACGCTTCTACACGGTTCGATGGAGCTGGAAGTCGGTAATACCAAGAAGAAGATCAAGCTTGGCTCCACCGCGCGTTATCCGGCGGACCAGCACCACGCTATCCGCAATCCCGCCAAGACCGAAGCCAAAGGGCTCCTGGTCGTCATCCACCGCTAAACCGTAACC
>NZ_JBFRDW010000335.1:0-6550 GCF_052113985.1 Pseudoduganella sp. RAF53_2
CGGCTTTCCAGCACGGCGCGGTCCTGGTCTTCCATGCTCTGACGGCGGTCTTCAGGCCAGAAGTGGCTGTCGTCCTTGCCGACGATGCTGTGCTGTTCGACGCCGAGGAAGCTGTTGACGGCGGCATTGCCCATCACGTAATTGCCCTCGTTGTCCTTGATCCACAGCGGCGATGGGGAGTGTTCGGCAAAGCCGGAGAGGAAGCCCTGGGCGCGCGACAGGTCCTGGCGCAGCGCGGTCTGTGTTTCGGCAGCACGCAACAGATCGGCTAAAGCATGGCGTTGCGCAGCGGTATGGCCTTTCGGCAGGAACGAGAAAAGCTCCTGGCCGTCGCGCAAAGCCGGCGGCGGCACTGGCACGCCACAGATGAAGGACGCCAGGCGTGCCAGATCGGCCAGCGCGTCCTCAGGCGCCGTTTGCAGTTGTTCTTTGGAGGCAATCTTATTCATGGTTTCTGCATTACGGCGTGGGGCCAGCTGCGATCAGTCAAACAGTTTAATCTTTAACTGGATCGAGAAGGCGCCATGCAGACGGTCCTTGTAGTTAGGTACGATAGCAAAGTTCGCGCCGACGCGCTTGTACTCGATGCTGGCAACAGGAATGGCTGCCAGGAACCAGCCGCCGTTGCGCATATTCGGGTAGCCGTTGAAGCCGCCGACGACTGCGCCCAGGCGGAATGGTCCCAGCGACCAGGGCTGATAGTACACACCGGCGTAATCGGACAGGGCGCGGTCGCTGTTATGGAAGCGTCCCACGGTGGCCGATGCGACGGTGTTGAAGCGGTACTCGGCGCCCCAGCCCGGGTTGGTGTTATCGAATCCACGATCTTCCTGGAAATGCCAGGAATAGAACCCTGCGTTGAGCCACAGCTCGTTCAATGGCTTGTTTTCGATGGTTTCGAACGGATTGGCCTGAGCGGCGCCCGCCATGGCCAGCCCCAGCAGGCTGCCGAGGAGCTTCTTGTACATTCAATATTTCCTTATCGCTTAAACAATCTTGATGGATGAATTATAGCCGTGCCTACCCTGCACTGCTGTGAAAATGCGTGAGAATTTGTTAGCTCCGCGCGCTGGCCAGGATGCGTTCGGCAGTGTCGAAATCCAGGGCGTCCATGGCGGCGGAAAATGCGTGTGCTTGAGCACCCAATTGCCTGTCCCAGTAACCGCGCGACGTCTCGTATAGCACTGCGGCACTGATGTTGCGCTCTCTCAGCAGGGGCAGGAGCTGCCCGGCTGGTGGCGCTTCGTCGTGCGCCTCGTTGTTCGCGTCCTTCGCCAGCCAGGCGTTGACTGCCGCGTACAGCGCGGTCCCTTCGCGCTCGAATTCTGCATGCAGGCTCGCGGTCGCCTGCTTTGCCTTGACTGCGCCTTCCAGCTCAGCGGCAGCTTGCGCGAAGCTGCGCGCGCCGAGCGAGCCCCAGGCGCCTTTTAGCGTGTGCAATGCTGTTGTCGCTTGCGCAGGTGCGGCCTGCAGCGCGCTGCTGACGGCTGCCACTTCGGTCGGCAGCTTGCGGATACTCGCTGTGATGGTCGAGATGAAGCTGCGGCGCTGCTCATCGGTTGTGAAATTCGTCTGCATGAAAGCGTCCAGATCGAGTTCTGCGGAAACGGCTTCCGCGGCGGACGACGCGACCGCGGCGGCCGGGGATTCATGGGCGCGTGAGGCATGCGATGCTTCAGGCAGCGCCGCCGCCGCTGGCGCGAGTCGGGAAGGCGCTGTCACTGGCGCAGTTGCGTCGCTGGAGCTGGCGGTCGCGGCGAATTCAGCGCGGCTTCCGGATGCGGGGTCGGTCGAGCCGGCGGGGCCGGTGGATTCAGCGCGGCTTTCGGACGCGGGCCGGGTCGAGCCGGCGTGGCGCGCGGAATGGGCCGGTGCGACCGGCGCGCCGGAGATGGCACCAGTGGACTGTGCCGACGCGGCGTGGCCTGCGAAGGTGGCGCCGGTGGTGCCGGTGGACACGGTGGGCGTGACGGGGCTTACGGTGGTGTCGCCGGTGGATACGGCGGGCGGGGCGGAGCTTGCGGGCGCTGCGCCAGTCGATTCAGCGGACGCGGCAGGGCTTGGAGCAGCGGCGCGAGTCGAGCCGTTGGACGCGGCAGGGCTTGCGGCAGCGGCGCCAGTGGATTCGGCGGGCGCTGCGGGGCTGGCCGAGGTGGCTGCGGCGGGGGCTGGCGCGGGCGTGCGTGCGGGCGGGGTGGCAATGAAGCGGCTGAGGGGCCAGGAGATCGCCACTGCGATCACGGCGAGCGCCGCGGCGAAGAGGGCGATACGCTCGCGGGCCTTGGTCAAGGGCGCGAAGACGGTATCGCCCGGCACCTGCAAACCCACAATCCATGGCGCCTGCTTAAGCCGCGCAAACGCGTGGACCGTGCCCGCCGACTCGTTCAAGCGCCATCCTTCGAATCCCTGCAAACCAAGCGCCGCATCCTGATCCAGTTCAGAAATCTCGTGCACGTGATGCGTGATCTTCGCGCGTAGCGGATAGCTGACCAGGTAGCCATCGGCTGTGGTCACGTAAGCAATCCGTCCGCCGCCTTCCGCCAGCGCGGCGATGGGCGGCTCGGCCAGTGCCAGGCTGGCCACCAGCACATACTCCACCTGGCCTTGCGGATCGAGCAGCGGATGCGCGAGGACGACCACCGGCGTCCCGGTCAGCGCGCTGGTAAAGGGTTGCGACAACAATCCGCGCTTCTGCAAAACAGCCTCGATGAAATAAGGCCGCGTACCCGCAGCAAACAGGCGCGACACCGGCGGACGCGCGCTGAAAACGAGATCGCCCGATTTCGCAAACAAGGCCACATTGAGAAAGGCTCCAGCCAGGGAACTCTGTTCCGCCAAGGCCTTCTTCATCGATTCCGTGTTACGCGCGCCCGGCGCCGGCAAGGCCTCAGCCAGCACGGCGAGCGACATGCTGCGCGCCGCCAGCAGTCCGTCATAGCGCTCCGCCGAGAGTCTGGCGCGCAGATACTCCTGCCGGCCCAGCGCATCGGCCATATTACGCTCCAGGATTTGCTCAGCGAAGTATGCCAGCGCCGCAATCATCGCCAGCAGCACCGTGGCAACGACGGCGGCAGAAACGAGGCGATGCGGAACTTTGCGCATGGCCGTCTACCAGGTGCTGAGACGATGTGTATTGCGGCCGTCCTTCTTGGCCATATACAGCGCCTGATCTGCCAGCGACAGAATCGCCGCCGTGTCGTGCGACGCATCCGGCACACCGGCCGCAATGCCGACGCTGATCGTCACCTGCGGCGAAGTAGGGGAGTCCGGATGCAGCAGTTCCAGCGCAGCGATCCGCTCACGAACCCAATGGCCATAACGGTCCGCATCCGGCGCGCCACAGGCGGGCATGAGCACCACGAACTCCTCGCCGCCATAGCGCGCCACCGTCTCGCCGGGACGCCGTGCCGTTGATTCGAGCGCACGCGCCACTGCTTGGAGACACTCGTCACCGCGCTGGTGACCCAGCGAATCGTTATAGCGCTTGAAGTGATCAACATCCATCAGCGCCACCGCCATCGACAAACGCTGGCGGCGATGCCGCGCTACTTCCGCAGCCAGTTGGTGGTCCAGATAACGCCGGTTGAAGATGCCGGTCAGTCCATCCTTGTTGACCATCGCCTCCAGCTGCTGCGTTTGCGCGCGCAAGGCGAGCTGGGTGCGGATGCGGGCACGCACGATGGGGGGATTGAGCGGTTTGGCGATGAAGTCCACCGCGCCGATTTCAAGCCCCATGACTTCGGACGCGACGTCACTACCTGCCGTGACGAACAGCACGGGAATATTGGCCGTGTCCATGTCTGACTTGAGGCGGCGGCAGATTTCAAAACCGTCGATGTCGGGCAGGCTCACGTCCAGCAGAATCAGGTCGGGCCGCAGCTTGCGCGCCAGCGCAAGTCCTTCTTCGCCGCGCGTGGCGAAATTGATGCCTGCCTGGTCCGACAACAGCATCGACAAAAAGCGGATCACTTCGGGACTGTCGTCTACGATCAGGATATGTTGTTTTGGTTCGCTGCTCACATCTCACCTGTCACTGGTTATTCATGCTCGTCTGCCGCGCAAGCCATGCGCGGGCGAGGGATTCGGTTTGTGTCATCTCTTGCCAGACCTGGGTCAGCTCCGGCTCAGGCACCCGTGGCGGATCGGCCAGCAAGGGTAGTTCGGCGGCTTGCGTGGCCTGCACCACGCGTCTCGCGCCAAGCGTACCAAAGGTGCCGCGCAAATTGTGCAGCCCGCGCGYTGCCTTCGTGTATTCGCCAGCCGCCACATCGTCACGGACCTGGCGTGCAGTATCGCCGGCGTGCTGCAAGGCGCGCGTCACCATGTCCACCAGCGCAGATTGGCTGCCCAGACCGCGTGTCGCGAGGTCTTCCAGATGGCGCACATTGAAGACCACATCGGGGTCTGCTTCCGGTGCGCGTGCTGGTGGCGGCGGTGTTACCGTACTGGCGCGTCGCACGTGACGGACGATGGCTGAAAACAGCGTCGCACGGTCCACAGGCTTGGCGACGAAATCGTCCATGCCAGCCGCCTGGCAAGCAGCACGTTCATCGAGGGTCACACCGGCGCTCATGGCGATGATGGGCAGCTTGAGGCCCAGGTCCTGACGAATGTGTCGGGTGGCAGTGAAGCCGTCCATCACCGGCATCTGGACATCCATCAGCACCAGGTCAAAGCGGGAGGCGTCGCGGCGCAGGGCGGTCAGTGCTTCCTCGCCCGTATTCGCCAGCTCCACCCGCGCGCCAGCGCTTTCCAGCAGGCTCTTGGCCACCACCTGGTTGAGCGGATTGTCTTCCGCGAGCAGGAGCAGCAAGCCGGCGAGCGTGGCATCGGTGGCCGGTGCTTGTGCCGGTTCGGCTGGTGCGTTGCCATGAGCGTCGCTGGCATTCACTTCGCAGCCGGCCAGGAAGTGCCAGATCGCGACGCGTGTGAGCGGCTGGTGCAGCTCTGCCTCGGCCTGTGTGCCGCGCCCCACCGTGGCGAACATGGCGCCGGCCGGCACCAGCTTTGCGGCGCCCAATGCGAGGCTGACGTCGCAGAGAATCAGCCCATATTTGCGGGAGAYGGACAAGGCTAGCGCCAGCTCGTCGGCGGTGGTGACAAAGTCGCACGGGCTATTCCAGCGCTTGGCCATTTCGGTCATTGCAGCCCGTGCCGCCTGCCGCGGATCGGCGTACAGGATGCGTACCCCGCGCATGGTATGCGGCAGCTGGTATTTATCGGGCAGCATGCCGGCATTCAGCGGCATGCTGAAACTGAAGGTGGTACCGGCGCCGGGACGGCTCTGCACTTCAATCACGCCATCCATCATGGCGGCAAAGCGCTTCGAGATGGCCAATCCGAGACCCGTACCGCCGAACTTGCGCGCCATCGAAGCGTCGCCCTGGCTGAATGGCGTGAACAGTCGCTCCATCTGGCCCGGTTCGATGCCGATGCCGGTATCGGCCACGTCAAAGCGCACATGGCCGGGCCGTACAGGATCGAGCCGCACATGTACGCATACGCTGCCTTGTTCGGTAAATTTCATCGCATTGCTGACAAGATTGAGCAGCACCTGCTGCACGCGCTGGGCATCGCCGTGCAGGCAGGCCGGCACTTCGGCATCGACGCGGATCGCCATGTCCAGATGCTTGTCGCCGCCGCTGATGGTCATGAAAGAACCGATGGCATCGATCACATCGTCCAGCAGATAATCCTCGTTTTCCAGGTCGAGACGGTTGGCCTCGATTTTTGAAAAGTCCAGCACGTCGTTGAGCAGCGCCAGCAGGGATTTGCCCGCGCCGCTGATCATGTCCAGATATTGACGCTGGTCGGCGCTGAGCGGCGTGCGCGCCAGCACCTGGGCCAGTCCCAGCACTGCGTTCATAGGCGTTCGCAGCTCGTGGCTGATATTGGCGACAAAGGCGCTCTTGGCCGCGCTGGCGGCTTCCGCTTGCGTCTTGGCGTCATTCAGTTCCTTTTCCGCCGCTTTCTCATCGGTCACGTCGCGCACGATCTTGGCAAAGCCGATGCACTGGCCTTTGTCGTCGCGGATCGGGAAGGTCTGCGCCAGGCCAAGGAAAGTGCTGCCGTCGCGGCGGCGGCGAAGGCCCATGTTTTCATACTGGCCACGCTGCAAAGCCAGTTCCAGGCCGACCGCCTCGCGCTCGGTGGAATCCACATGCAGACGAACCACGTGCTGGCCGACGATTTCGTGCTCGTCGTAGCCGAAAATCTTGTGCGCACCTTCATTCCAGGTCGAGATGGTGCCGTCCGGCCCAAGCAGGATGATGGCGTGGTTCTTGATTGCCGACGTCAGCAACTGGAAGCGGGTTTCGGACAGGTGCAGAATCGCCTGCTGCTCGCGGATGCGCACAGCCGAGGCGTCGGTTTCCATTTGCGCCAACTGCCGTTCGCGCACCAGATTGCGGCTGACGCCAAAGAACAGCAGGCTGATGGTAGTGCCGAGCATCAGCAGCAGGAAAGGCTTATCCTGGTCAATAGTCGCGTCGAACACTGCGGTTGGCGTCACGCGCAGAATCCACTGCTGGCCGTTATTGCCGACCAAAAG
>NZ_JBFRDW010000336.1:0-6516 GCF_052113985.1 Pseudoduganella sp. RAF53_2
CCCCACCAGAAATGGCATCAAACGCGCCTAATGAGCTAACGCGAATAGAAATTCCCTAAGTTCGCCATAGGGAGAATTCAAAATGTCCGAATGTCGGATCTGACCCCATGGTGTTAGCGGGCCCACATGTGTTAGCGGAGGCGGCGGGAGACTTCTTTGCAGTGGGCGACTTGCTGCACGATCGAGTCGGGCACCGGAATTTCGCCGCGTAGGACCGATTCAATCCATGCGGCGGTTGATGCGGCGCTTTTGTCTTCAGGCAGCGCGGGCAGCGTTTCGACCAGGATCTGCTTTTCGACCAGCACCGTCCGCTCGCCGCCGTGGAACCAGTCGATCTTCTGCGCCTTGTTGGCATTGGCGACCGTCTCCCCTTCCGTCCCGCGCATCAGGAAGGCATCGCCACGTTCAGGCGGCGCGGCTTTCTGGAAGTATTCGCCCAGCGTTTCCAGATATTCAGGATGCGTGTACGACACCAGCCGCAAAGCCGCCCCCTCGAACGGCTGCATGATCTTTACCAGCGTGTGCGTCGAGTTGCGCACGCCAAGAATCCGGCGCAGCGACAGCATCCACGCCAGCCGCGGCGCCAGCGTGTCGATCGTAATGAATGACACATGCCCATCAGCCAGCGCAACTTCGGCCTCGGCAGGTGACGCCGCAGCGCGTACGCCCAAGGCCTCAAATACTTCCGCCGTCGCCACCCGCCCCACATCATGCGCCACGCCGTGCACCAGCACCGGCACGCCTTCGCGCGCCAGCAGCAGCGCCAGCAGGGCCGTCAGATTCGGCAGCTTGCGTGCACCGTTGTAGCTGGGGATGACCACCGGCGCATATTCTCCCGACGGCGCACGCAAGGCAGGGAACGACGCCTCGGACGCTTCAAGAAATCCTTCCAGCTCTTCCACCGACTCGCCTTTGATCCTCATCGATAGCAGAATGCCACCGAGCTCAAGGTCGGATACGCGGCCGTCGAGAATGGCCGTCCACAGCTCGCGCGCCTCGTCGCGGCTCATGCTACGGGCGCCGTGCGCGCCGCGGCCGATCTCTTTGATGAAATGGGCCGTTGGGAATGGGGTGGAAGTTGTCATGCCTGCCAGTTTACGGCATTTCGGCTACACTACATGATCCCCAAGAGAAAATAACGCCTGAAGCAGACTCATCATGATTGCACAAGACCTTGAAAATATTAACGTCACCTCCTTCGCGTCCATGCCTACGCCTGAGGCCCTGCACGCGAAGCTGCCGTTGACCGATGCCGCTTCCGCCACCGTCACCAAGGGCCGCGAGGACCTGCGCAATATCCTGGACCGCAAGGATAAGCGCCTGTTCGTCGTCGTCGGCCCCTGCTCCATTCACGACCCGGTCGCGGGCCTGGACTATGCGCGCCGCCTGAAGGCGCTGCAGGAGGAAGTGAAGGAAACCATGCTGCTGGTGATGCGCGTGTATTTCGAGAAGCCACGCACTACGACGGGCTGGAAGGGTTATATCAACGATCCGTTCATGGACGATTCCTTCCGCGTCGATGTCGGC
Organism: Pseudoduganella sp. RAF53_2; assembly: GCF_052113985.1. Taxonomy (NCBI): domain Bacteria; kingdom Pseudomonadati; phylum Pseudomonadota; class Betaproteobacteria; order Burkholderiales; family Oxalobacteraceae; genus Pseudoduganella; species Pseudoduganella sp. RAF53_2. Next base: position 1,528 of record NZ_JBFRDW010000336.1, read on the forward strand.
ATGGAGCGCGCCCGCCAGTTCCTGCTGGATGTCTGCGAACTGGGCCTGCCTACAGCAACCGAAGCGCTGGACCCGATCTCACCGCAGTATCTGGGTGACCTGATCGCCTGGACCGCCATCGGCGCCCGCACCACCGAATCGCAAACCCACCGCGAAATGTCGTCCGGCCTGTCGACTCCTGTGGGCTTCAAGAACGGCACCGACGGCGACATCACCATCGCGATCAACGCGATCATGTCGGCCTCGAATCCGCACGCTTTCCTGGGCATTAACAGCCAGGGCTCGGTGTCCATCGTGCGTACGCGCGGCAATCGCCACGGCCACGTGGTGCTGCGCGGCGGCGATGGCCGTCCGAATTACGATTCGGTGTCGGTGACCATCGCGGAACAGGCGCTGGAAAAGGCCAAGCTGCCTGCCAACATCGTGGTCGACTGCTCGCACGCCAACAGCTACAAGAAGCCGGAACTGCAGCCGCTGGTGATGACCGATGTGGTCAACCAGATCGTGCACGGCAATAAGTCGCTGGTAGGCGTGATGATCGAGTCGAACATCGTTGGCGGCAACCAGAAGATCCCGGCCAATCTGTCTGAGCTGAAGTACGGCTGCTCGGTGACCGACGGCTGCATCGACTGGGAAACCACTGTGAAGATGCTGAAGGATGCCGACCGCGAACTGCGCGGCCGTCCTCAGTAAGTCCAGCTGCCCTGCACCTCAATCCGCGTGCGCACGGAGCTGGCAAGGAAGCAGCTCTCGTGCGCCGTGTGATGCAGGTGTTCCAGCGCCGTATCGGTCGGCACTTTGTCGCCGCTGAAGGCGACCATCGGTTTCAGCGACACAACGGTGACCGCGTCCTTCCCTTCTTCATTTTTCGCCATCAGGCCCTCGGCCTGGTCCACGTAGCTGTCGATGACATAGCCTTCGCGCGCCGCAATGTCGAGGAACCACAGCATATGGCAGCTGGATAAAGCCGCCACATACGCTTCCTCCGGATCGACCGCGGACGGTTCGCTGAACGGCACACGCACCACGTGCGGCGAGCTCGATCCCGGCACCACAGCGCCGCCATCGAAGGTCCATTTGTGCAAACGGCTGTAGCGCTTGTCGGTAAAGGCGGCATCGTGGCGGTGCCACGCGATTTCGGCAGTGTGAATCGACATCTATAGCTCCTTCAGTGAGATTTCTTCGGTGTGGCGCAGGTGCTCCGTCAGCGTGGCGCACGCAGCGTCAACATCGCCCGCGCGTACTTGCGCAATCAGGCCATGGTGCTCGTCGTTCCAGCCGGGGCGGCGCGCATCCGGTCCCAGGTGGGCGAGATAGAAGCGCTGCACGCTGTCGCGCAGCGCGGCAATCATTTGCAGCGTGCGTGGACGGCCGCTCGGCTCATACAGCGCGTCGTGAAAGGCGCGGTCCAGACGCACCCATTCCGCAGGCACTGTTTCCGCATCCAGCTCGTGCTGGATCGCTTCCACACGGCGCAGGGTGCGTTCGCTGTGCAGCGGCACGGCGCGGCGCAGCGCGTCGGTTTCCAACAGTACGCGCAGGTCGAAGATTTCACGCAGCTCATCGGCGGTCAGCGTGGTGACGTAGGCGCCACGGTTGGGCTCGATCTGAACCAGTCCCTCGGCTTGCAGCGAGTTCAAGGCTTCGCGCACGGGAATGCGGCTGGTGCCGAATTCTTCGGCCAACTCAGTCTGGCGCAGCAGCACACCCGGCGCCAGCGCGCCGCTGATGATGGATGCGCGCAGCGCAGCCAGTATGGTCGGCCCGCCTTGGGCCCGGGGAGGAGGAAGTCGTGTCATGGGTTAACTGTATACACGTATACAAATAAAGGCAAGGTAAAATAGCAGATTCCCCTGACACTTTTTCGGCAATTCCATGATCGTTCTCGGCGTTGAATCCTCCTGTGACGAAACCGGCCTGGCTCTGTATGACACGGACCGCGGCCTGCTGTCGCACGCCCTGCACTCGCAGGTGGCGATGCACGAGGAATACGGCGGCGTGGTGCCGGAACTGGCGTCGCGCGACCATATCCGCCGCGCCATCCCGCTGCTGGAACAGGTGCTGAACAAAGCAGGCATGAAGCCGGCGCAGGTCGATGCCATCGCCTACACGCAAGGCCCCGGCCTGGCGGGCGCGCTGCTGGTCGGCTCGTCGATCGCCTGCAGCCTGGGCATGGCGCTGGATAAGCCCGTGCTGGGTGTGCATCATCTGGAAGGCCACCTGCTGTCGCCGCTGCTGGCGTCCGAACCGCCCGAGTTCCCTTTCGTGGCGCTGCTGGTATCCGGCGGCCACACGCAGCTGATGCGCGTGGATGGCGTCGGCCAATACGAGCTGCTGGGCGAAACGCTGGATGACGCTGCCGGTGAAGCCTTCGACAAATCCGCCAAGCTGCTGGGCCTCGGTTATCCGGGCGGTCCTGCGATTTCGCGCCTGGCCGAATTCGGCGATCCGGAAGCCTACAAGCTGCCGCGCCCCATGCTGCACTCGAAAGACCTCAACTTCAGCTTCTCCGGTCTGAAGACGGCCGTGCTGACGGTGGTGAAGAAGAGCGAAGGCGCCGCCAATGTCTGCGAGCAGGACAAGGCCAATATCGCGCGCGGTTTCGTGGACGCGATCGTGGATGTGCTGACCGCGAAGTGCCTGGCTGCCCTGAAGCAGACCGGCTTGAAGCGTCTGGTGATTGCGGGTGGTGTGGGCGCGAACGCTCAGCTGCGTGCGTCGCTGAACGCAGCGGCGGCAAAGAAGAAGTTCAAGGTGTACTACCCGGAGCTGGAATTCTGCACCGATAACGGCGCAATGATCGCCTTCGCCGGCGCCATGCGCCTGAAGATCAATCCTCAGGCGGCGCAGCGGGAGTATGCCTTCAATGTCCGTCCGCGCTGGCCGCTGGACGAACTGCGCATCGTTTAATTCAGCAGAACGGCTGCCAGCCCGACCAGTGCCAATAGTCCACCGGCAGCGACGCCGGTGCGGACGCCTTTGTGGCGCAGGTCGATGATGGATTCCACGCGCTCGGTGCGGCGCGGTTTTTCCTTGTATTCAGCCGGTTGCTGCTGCGATGCTACTTTCGGTACTTCGGTGGCCATTCTCTTGTCTCCATTTGTATAGACCACAATTTAGCAGCAAGCGCCGCGCTTAGGCCACACTTCTGTTGTTTCCACCCGACAACCATCATGCGGCTTTTTGGGCGGGCCGCCCCTGGCGGTGATACAGGAACTCCAGCACGCTTGTCCGATAGTCAATGTAGAGCGGGTCCTGCGCCAGCGCCAGACGGTCGCGTGGACGCTCCAGCCGCACCTGCACGATGCCGCCAACGGTGGCAGCCGGACCATTGGTCATCATCACGATGCGGTCGGACAGCAGTACCGCCTCATCCACGTCGTGCGTCACCATCACCACCGTAGCGCCGGTGCGCGCCACGATGCGCATCAGTTCATCCTGCAAATGCGCGCGGGTCAACGCATCCAGCGCGCCGAAAGGTTCATCCATCAGCAGCACCTTGGGTTCCATCGACAGCGCACGCGCAATGCCTACACGCTGCTTCATGCCGCCCGAGATCTCGTTAGGGCGCTTGCCACCGGATGCGGTAAGCCCCACCAGATCCAGCGCATCCCAGGTGCGCTCGTCCAGCTGATTGCGCGATTCCTTTGCGCCGAAGACACGCTCTACTGCCAGATAGACATTCTCGAAGCAGGTCAGCCACGGCAGCAGCGAGTGATTCTGAAATACCACGGCGCGCTCTGGCGAAGGGCCATTGATTTCGCGTCCGGCACAAATCAGGGCGCCCGCGCTTGGCCTGGCCAGTCCCGCGATGAGGTTCAGCAGCGTGGATTTGCCGCAGCCGGAATGGCCGATCAGCGTGATGAATTCGCCCTGCTCCACCGTCAACTGCACATTGCTCAGCGCGTGGAAGCGGCCGAACATCATTTCCACGCTGCTGATGTCGATGAACTTGCCCATCTCATTTCTCCTCGTAAGTCACGGCTTTGGCCAGCGTCACCAGCGCCACTTCCAGCAGCAAGCCGACCACGCCGATCACGCCGATGGCGATCAGGATGTGCGGCACGTTCATATTGTTCCACTCGTCCCACACCCAGAAGCCGATACCCACGCCACCCGTCAGCATTTCGGCAGCGACGATCACCAGCCACGCCGTGCCGATAGCCAGACGTACGCCGGTCAGCATGTACGGCAGCACAGCCGGCAGGAGGATCTTGGTCATGACCTTCCATTCGCTGAGATTCAGCACGCGCGCCACGTTCAGGTAATCCTGCGGCACACGCTGCACACCCACCGCCGTGTTGACGATCATCGGCCAGATCGAACAGATGAAGATGGCCCAGACCGCAGCAGGATCGGCAGCCTTGAACACCAGCAGCCCGATCGGCAGCCAGGCCAATGGCGATACGGGTTTCAGCAAGCTGACGATCGGGCTGAACATGCCAAACACGAACTGAAATCGTCCGATGATGAAACCGAGCGGGATGCCCACTGCCGCAGCGAGTCCGAATCCCAGTGCCACGCGCCGCAACGAGGCAAGGACGTTCCAGCCTATGCCCTGATCGTTCGGCCCCTTGCGGTAGAAGGGATCGGAGAACAGGTTCACCGCCTCACGCCAGGTTGCCAGCGGCGTCGGAAAAGCGCTGTTCTGCGCGGCCAGAATCTGCCATACCAGCAGCAGCAAACCAAGTCCCAGCAGTGGCGGTACAATTTTCAGCGCGAAGGGCCGCATGCGCTCACTCCATGGCCGGAGATTGACGCCTTTGGCGGCGATGCGCGCGCTCCGGGTGGACAGCGCTGCGTCATTGGCTGCCGCCGGCAGCGACGGCGCCGGCGCCGGCGCAGCAGCGCCTACTGCTGCAGGCGCACCGTCAGCGGCGCGATTAAGGATGGCGCTCATCGTAATCTCCTATACCCTGATCTTGAAGGAATCGGCATAAGCCTTGGGGTTCTTGCCATCCCACACCGCACCGTCGATCATCTTCACCG
>NZ_JBFRDW010000337.1:0-6511 GCF_052113985.1 Pseudoduganella sp. RAF53_2
GGACAGGGAGACCGGGCATGCAACCCATCAGGAATATTCTTATCGTCGGTGGCGGCACCGCCGGCTGGCTGGCGGCAGGATTTCTGGCCCGCACGCTCGGCAGCAGCGTCGGCGTGACGCTGGTCGAGTCGAAGGAGATCGGCATCATCGGCGTGGGCGAAGGCACCTTCCCTTCCATTCGCGGCACGCTGTCGACGCTGGGCATCGATGAGGCGACCTTTATCCGCGAGTGCCATGCGACCTTCAAACAAGGCGTGCATTTTGCGCACTGGGTGCGCGAGCCGGGCACGCCTGGCGCGGCCCACTACTTCCATCCTTTCAATCAGCCTTCGCAGCGTCCCGGTGGTCCTGAGCTGCTGCCCTACTGGCTGCGTGGCGCAGCAGGCGGCACTTCGTTTGCTGCCGCATCGACGCTGCAAACGGCGGTCGCTGCGGCCTCGCACGCGCCCAAACGGATTGGCGATGCGGACTACATCGCACCGCTGAACTACGCCTATCACTTCGACGCGGCCAGCTTTGCCGCCCTGCTCTGCCGCCACGCGCAGACGCTGGGCGTCAAGCGCATTGAAGCTACCGTCGATAGCGTGCAGTTGACTGAAGATGGCAGCATTGCGTCCGTCACCACGCGCGAAGCGGGTGTGCTCACCGCCGATCTGTTCGTGGATTGCACTGGCTTCCGTGCGCGCCTGATCGGCGAGGCTCTGGGATCGCCCTTCCGCAATATCAACGACACGCTGTTCGTGGATCGCGCACTGGCCCTGCAAGTGCCCTATGCGCAGCCTGATGCGCCGATTGCTTCCTACACGATTTCGACCGCGCACGAAGCGGGATGGACCTGGGATATCGGCCTGCACGACCGGCGCGGCACGGGCTACGTCTATTCCAGCCGCCATACCAGCGATGAACGCGCGGAGCAGATCCTGCGCGGTTATGTGGGCGAGGCAGGCGATGGCTTGTCGCCTCGTTTGCTCAAGCTGAACGTGGGCTATCGCGAAACGCACTGGATCAAAAACTGCGTGGCGATTGGCTTATCCGGTGGTTTCCTGGAGCCGCTGGAATCGTCCGGCATCGGCCTGATCGAAGCGGCAACCTATCTGCTCAGCTATCTCTTCCCGCACGACGGCAATCTCGCACCGGCCGCGAAGTTCTTCAACGAGCAAATGCGGCAGCGCTACGAAAAGATCGTGGACTTCGTGAAGATGCACTACTGCCTGTCGCGGCGTTCGGAAGACTTCTGGGTCGAGAACACGCTGGAGGCGACCATTCCCGAATCGCTGCGCGAGAAGCTGGCCATGTGGCGCAGCCGTCCACCGCATCGTCTGGACTTTGTAACGGACGTGGAGATGTACCCGCCCTCAAGCTGGCAGTACGTTTTGTACGGGATGGAGTTCTGCACCGAAGTCCACGGCCACTGGCCGGACCGCGCTGCGGCGGAAAAGGAATTCCGCATGATCCAGGAAGTCAGCCAGCATGCCCTGCGCGACCTTCCCACGCACCGCGCGCTGGTGAACTGGTACCGCAAAGGCGCGCCCCAACTGCGGCGCGCCTGATAAAACCCGAGGCGTAAACCTGGTGTCAGCCACATCGTGGCTGACACCTGTTTTTTGCCGTGGGTTCTTACTTCTTGCGAGGCGGAGGCAAGTCGGTGCAGACGCCTTCGTAGACTTCGGCGGCCACGCCGATCGATTCGCCCAGCGTTGGGTGCGGGTGAATCGTGCGGCCGATATCGACGCCGTCGGCGCCCATCTCGATCGCCAGGGCGATCTCGCCAACCATGTCGCCGGCGTGCGTGCCGACGATGGTGCCGCCGATAATGCGGTGGGTTTCAGCGTCGAACAGCAGCTTGGTGAAGCCTTCCGCGCGGCCATTGGCCACAGCGCGGCCGCTGGCTGCCCACGGGAAGTGGCCCTTCTCGACCTTGATGCCCTTCGCCTTGGCTTCGTCTTCGGTCACGCCAACCCATGCCACTTCCGGATCGGTGTAAGCGACGGACGGGATCACCTTGGCGTCGAAGAAGGCCTTCTCGCCATGGGCTRCTTCCGCTGCCACGTGGCCTTCGTGCACGGCCTTGTGCGCCAGCATCGGCTGGCCCACGATGTCGCCAATCGCGAAGATGTGCGGCACGTTGGTGCGCATCTGTCCATCCACGTTGATGAAGCCACGGTCGGTGACGGCCACGCCGGCCTTGTCGGCAGCGATCTTCTTGCCGTTCGGGCTACGGCCAACGGCCACCAGGACCATGTCGTAGATCTGCGGTTCCGGAGCAGCGACGCCGGCTTCGGCAGCTTCGAAGGTGACCTTGATACCTTCCGGCAGCGCTTCCACGCCAACGGTTTTGGTCTTGGTCATGATCTTGTCGAAGCGCTTCTCGTTGAATTTCTGCCAGATCTTCACTGCGTCGCGGTCGGCGCCTTGCATCAGGCCGTCCATCATTTCGACGACGTCGATACGTGCGCCGAAAGTGGAGTAGACGGTGGCCATTTCCAGGCCGATGATGCCGCCGCCGATGACCAGCATCTTCTTCGGCATGAAGCGCAGTTCCAGCGCTCCGGTGGAGTCCACGATACGCGGATCTTCAGGCACGAACGGCAGTTTCACGACGGACGAACCGGCAGCGATGATGGCCTGCTTGAACTGCACGACCTTCTTGCTGCCGYCGGCAGCAGTCACTTCGATGTGGTTCGGGCTGATGAACTGGCCAACGCCCTGCACCACATTGACCTTGCGTGCCTTGGCCATGCCGGCGAGACCGCCGGTCATGTTGCCGATCACGCCTTCCTTGTACTTGCGCACCTGGTCGATGTCGATCTGCGGCTTGGCGAAGGTGACGCCAGTCTTGGACATGTGGCTGGTTTCGTCGATCACCGATGCCACGTGCAGCAAGGCTTTCGACGGGATGCAGCCCACATTCAGGCAGACGCCGCCCAGGGTCGAATACTTCTCGACGATGACCGTGTTCATGCCCAGGTCCGCAGCGCGGAAGGCAGCCGAATAGCCGCCAGGGCCGCCGCCCAGGACCATCATGTCGCAGGTGATGTCGACCTGGCCGCTGTAGCCGCCTGCAACCGGTGCCGGTGCTGCAGCCGCCGGCGCTGCCGGAGCAGCGGCAGGCGCGGGGGCGGCAGGCGCGGGGGCAGCAGGTGCTGCCGCAGCCGGAGCCGGTGCAGCAGCTGGAGCCGACGCCGTGGAGCCCGCAGCTTCTTCGATCAACAGCAGCGGCGAACCTTCGCTCACCTTGTCGCCAACCTTGATCTTCAGTTCCTTGACCACGCCAGCGTGGGTCGATGGAATCTCCATGGACGCCTTGTCGGATTCCACGGTCGCCAGCGACTGGTCCACTTTGACGGTATCGCCAACTTTGACCAGCAGCTCAATGACTTCCACTTCCTTGAAGTCGCCAATATTCGGTACTTTTACCTCGGTCATGGCGGCTCCTTACAGAAGGATCTTGCGCATGTCGCCCAGCACTTCCGCCAGATACACGGCGAAGCGTGCACCGGAAGCGCCATCGACAACGCGGTGGTCGTAGGACAGCGACAGCGTCATCATCAGGCGCGGCACGAACTGCTTGCCGTCCCAGACTGGCTTCATCTGCGACTTGGACAGACCCAGGATCGCCACTTCAGGTGCATTCACGATAGGCGTGAAGTGCGAGCCACCGATGCCGCCCAGCGACGAGATGGTGAAGGTGGCGCCCTGCATATCGGTCGGCTTCAGTTTGCCTTCGCGAGCAGCCAGCGACAGTTCGGTCATCTCTTTCGCGATCTGCGTCACGGACTTCTGGTCGGCGTTTTTCACGACCGGCACCACCAGGCCATTCGGCGTATCGGCGGCGAAACCGATGTTGTAGAACTTCTTCAGGATCAGGTTCTCGCCCTTCTCGTCCAGCGACGAGTTAAAGGACGGGAATTTCTTCAGCGCGGCGACCGATGCCTTGATCACGAAGGCCAGCATGGTCAGCTTGGTGGCGTCCTTGTTCTTGGCGTTGGCGGCGTTGCTGTCGACGCGGAACTGTTCCAGCTCGGTGATATCCGCATCTTCGAACTGCGTCACGTGCGGGATCATCACCCAGTTGCGATGCAGGTTCGGGCCGGAGATCTTCTTGATACGCGGCAGCGGCTGCAGTTCGGTTTCGCCGAACTTGCTGAAGTCCAGCGACGGCCATGGCAGCACGCTCATGCCGCCACCAGCGCCTGCCGGAGCGGCGGCGCCTGCTGGCGACGCGGTCGCGCCGGACATCACGCCCTTAACGAAGTTCTGCACGTCCAGCTGGGTCACGCGGCCTTTCGGACCGGTGCCTGGCACGATCGCCACATCCACGCCCAGTTCGCGGGCGAACTTGCGCACGGATGGGGAGGCGTGGGCCAGCTTGCCGGAGACGCCTGGCGCGGACGGCGCAGTTGCGGCAGCAGGGGCCGGCGCCGCAGCGGCCGGTGCTGGCGCAGCGGCGGCAGCTGGTGCCGGAGCCGCCGCAGGAGCAGCTGCAGCCGGCGCGGCGGCAGCGCCACCGCCGACAGCGTCGACGACCAGCACGATCGAGCCTTCAGCGACCTTGTCGCCAACCTTGACCTTCAATTCCTTCACCACGCCAGCGTGGGAGGACGGGATTTCCATGGAAGCCTTGTCGGATTCGACGGTGATCAGCGACTGGTCCTTGGCGATGGTGTCGCCAACCTTGACCATCACTTCGATCACTTCCACTTCCTTGAAGTCGCCGATATCAGGCACTTTGACCTCGACCGGGCCAGCCGATGCAGCCGGCGCTGCGGCTGGCGCAGGCGCGGCGGCTGCAGGCGCCGCAGCAGCAGGCGCCGGAGCGGCCGCAGGAGCCGGGGCGGCAGCTGCCGGAGCAGCGGCAGCGCCATCAGCTTCAACGATCAGCAGCAGCGAGCCTTCCGCCACCTTGTCGCCAACCTTGACCTTGATCTCCTTGATCAGGCCCGTTTGCGACGATGGGATTTCCATCGAGGCCTTGTCGGACTCCACGGTCACCAGCGACTGATCGACCTTGATCGTGTCGCCGACCTTGACCATCAGCTCGATGACTTCAACTTCCTTGAAGTCGCCGATATCCGGGACTTTAACTTCTACCATGCTCATAAGTTTCGCTCCGTCTTCTCGTTATTGGGTCACCGGATTTGGCTTGTTCGGGTTGATGCCGTACTTCTTGATCGCGTCTTCCACGACGGACATGGCGATCTTGCCTTCGTCAGCCAGCGAGCGCAGCGCAGCAACCGTGATGTAGTAACGGTTAACTTCGAAGAACTCACGCAGCTTGGCGCGGCTGTCGGAACGGCCGAAGCCATCGGTGCCCAGCACTTTGTACGAGCGGCCTTTCGGCATGTATGGGCGAATCTGTTCAGCGAACTGGCGCATGTAGTCGGTGGTCGCAATGATAGGACCGGTCGACTTCTGCAGCAGCGAAGTCACGTAAGGCACGCGCTGTTCCGCGGTCGGGTTGACCATGTTCCAGCGCTCGCAGTCGATACCTTCACGCGCCACCAGGGTCAGCGACGGAGCGGACCATACGTCAGCAGCGATGTTCCAGTCGTTCTTCAGCAGTTCGGCAGCGAAGATGGACTCGCGCAGGATGGTGCCGGAGCCCACCAGCTGTACGCGTTCCTTGGCCTTCTTGTCGCCTTCCTGCAGCAGATACATACCCTTCAGGATGCCCTCCTCCTGGCCCGGCTTCAGGCCTGGGTGGGAGTAGTTCTCGTTCATGATGGTGATGTAGTAGAACACGTCTTCCTGGTTACCCACCATGCGGCGCAGGCCGTCATGAATGATCACAGCCAGTTCGTGGCCGAAGGTCGGGTCGTAAGGAATGCAGTTCGGGATGGTCGCCGCGACGATGTGGCTGTGGCCATCTTCGTGCTGCAGGCCCTCGCCGTTCAGCGTGGTTCGGCCGGCGGTACCGCCCATCAGGAAGCCGCGTGCGCGCATGTCGCCAGCTGCCCATGCCAGGTCGCCAACGCGCTGCAGACCGAACATCGAATAGTAGGTGAAGAACGGAACCATCACGCGGTTGTTGCTGGAGTACGAAGTCGCCGCAGCGATCCACGAGCTCATGCCGCCTGCTTCGTTGATACCCTCTTGCAGGATCTGGCCCGCCTTGTCTTCGCGGTAGTACATCACCTGGTCCTTGTCGACCGGCTCGTACAACTGGCCCTGCTGATTGAAGATACCGATCTGGCGGAACAGGCCTTCCATACCGAAGGTGCGGGACTCGTCAACCAGGATAGGCACCACGCGCTGGCCCAGCGACTGGTCGCGCAGCAGCGCGGTGATGATACGCACGTAAGCCTGGGTGGTGGAGATCTCGCGGCCTTCCGGCGTCGCTTCCAGCACGGCCTTGAAGGCTTCCAGCGGCGGCACCACCAGCTGCTCGTCAGCCTTGGTGCGGCGGTGCGGCAGGTAGCCGCCCAGTGCCTTGCGGCGCTCGTGCAGGTACTTCATTTCAGGCGCGTCGTCGGACGGCTTGAAGAATGGGATCTCGGCCAGCTTGTCGTCC
>NZ_JBFRDW010000338.1:0-6459 GCF_052113985.1 Pseudoduganella sp. RAF53_2
CCGCCTGCATCGTGCAGAAGAAGCTGGGCATGACCAACAACTGCGCAGCAGTGGACGTGCAAGCGGTTTGCTCCGGCTTCGTCTACGCCATGGCCAGCGCGGATTCCTTCATCAAATCCGGCATGCACAAGAATGTGCTGGTGATCGGCGCTGAAGTGTTCTCGCGCATCCTGAACTTCGAAGACCGCACCACTTGCGTGCTGTTCGGCGATGGCGCTGGTGCGATTGTCATGACCGCGTCAGAAGAGCCGGGCATTCTCTCGTGCAAATTGCATGCGGACGGCCGCCATTCCGACATCCTGAGCATCCCAGGCAACGTGGCTGGTGGCGCGGTGGCTGGCTCTGCTTACCTGTACATGGATGGCCAGGCGGTGTTCAAGCTGGCAGTCAGCGTGCTGGAGAAGGTTGCATACGAAGCGCTGGAAGCGGCGGACATGACGTCCGACCAGATCGACTGGCTGATTCCGCACCAGGCCAATATCCGCATCATGAACGGCACGGCGAAGAAGCTGGGCATGTCGCCTGAAAAGATGGTGGTGACTGTCGATCAGCACGGCAATACTTCCGCTGCCTCGATTCCGCTGGCGCTGGACGTCGCTGTGCGCGATGGCCGCGTGAAGAAAGGCGACGTGGTGATGATGGAAGGTGTGGGTGGTGGCTTCACTTGGGGCGCCGTGCTGGCGCGCATGTAAGCCGAGCGTGTAAAATTCGTGCGTTTTTAGAATAAGAGTTCTAATCAATGAGCAAATTCGCATTCGTATTTCCAGGCCAGGGTTCGCAAGCGGTCGCCATGATGGACGGCTTCGCGGGCAACCCCGTCGTAGAACAGACCATCGCTGAAGCATCGGACGCACTGCAGTTCGACCTCGGCAAGCTGATGGCTGAAGGTCCGAAAGAAGAACTGGACCTGACCACCAACACCCAGCCGGTCATGCTGACCGCTGCTGTTGCCGCTTACCGTGCGTGGATCGCCGCCGGCGGTCCCGTGCCTTCCGTAGTGGCTGGCCACAGCCTGGGCGAATACTCCGCCCTGGTCGCTGCTGGCGTGATCGATTTCAAAGACGCTGTGCCGCTGGTGCGCTTCCGCGCGCAAGCGATGCAGGAAGCGGTGCCGGTAGGCCAGGGCACCATGGCTGTGGTGCTGGGCCTGTCCGACGACGATGTGCGCGCCGCTTGCGCTGAAGCGCTGGCCGCCGTGCCTGGTGAAGTGGTGGAGGCCGTGAACTTCAACGCGCCAGCACAGGTTGTGATCGCTGGCCACACCGCCGCCGTCGACAAGGCATGCGAAATCGCCAAAGCCAAAGGCGCCAAGCGCGCCATGCGCCTGCCGGTGTCGGCGCCGTTCCACAGCTCGCTGCTGAAGCCCGCTTCGGATCGTCTGCGCGACTACATGGCCAACATCCATTTCAACGCACCGCAGATCCAGCTGATCAACAACGTGGACGTGGCCGTGCTGACCGATCCGGCTTCCATCAAGGATGCGCTGGTGCGCCAGGCTGCAAGCCCGGTACGCTGGGTTGAAACCATGCAGAAGGTCGCTGCCGACGGCATCGCCAATGTGATCGAATGCGGTCCGGGCAAGGTCCTGATGGGCCTGGCCAAGCGTATCGATGCCAACCTGGTGGGCGACGCGATCACCGACCAGGCATCGCTGGAACGTCTGCTGGCAACACTCAAATAACAATAGGAATGACAATGACTCTGGCAAATCAAGTCGCCCTGGTAACGGGCGCATCGCGCGGCATCGGCAAGGCCATCGCGCAGGAACTGGCAAAGCAGGGCGCCAAAGTAATCGGCACCGCGACGACTGAAGCTGGCGCGCAAGCCATCTCCGAATACCTGGGCGACGCCGGCAAAGGCATCGTGCTGAACGTGACCGATGCTGAGCGCTGCACCGCTGTGATCGATGAGATCGCCAAAGAATTCGGCGCGGTTGGCATTCTGGTCAACAATGCGGGCATCACCCAGGATCAGCTGGCCATGCGCATGAAGGATGAAGAGTGGGATAGCGTTATTTCCACCAATCTGACTGCGGTTGGCCGCCTCGCACGCGCTGTCCTGCGCGGCATGATGAAAGCGAAGACCGGGCGTATTATTAACATTACGTCGGTGGTGGCATCGGCTGGTAATCCCGGCCAGATGAATTATGCCGCGGCGAAAGCAGGCGTGGAGGGCATGACCCGCGCGCTGGCACGTGAAATCGGCAGCCGCAACATCACCGTGAACAGTGTTGCGCCTGGTTTCATCGACACCGATATGACCAAGGTGCTGGGCGATGATCAGCATGCAGCACTGCTGACGCAGATCCCGCTGGGCCGTCTTGGCAAGCCTGAAGATATTGCAGCAGCTGTGGCCTTCCTGGCATCGCCGCAAGCCGCTTATATTACCGGCACCACCCTGCATGTAAATGGTGGTATGTATATGAATTGATGAGCTCATGCGGCATAATTGCCGCGTGATCGAATCTTTTAGTAGTAGTTTCGGTGTAGATCAATGTAATCACTGAAATTAGTTTTTCGGCGCGCAAACCTGCTAAAATGCGCGCTTTCCGTAACAAACAAAATGGAGCCATAACATGTCGGATATCGAACAACGCGTTAAGAAAATCGTCGCTGAACAACTGGGCGTCGCTGAAGCAGACATCAAGAACGAGTCTTCCTTCGTGGACGACCTGGGCGCCGATTCCCTCGACACCGTTGAGCTGGTAATGGCACTGGAAGACGAGTTCGAGATGGAAATCCCTGACGAACAGGCTGAAAAGATCACCACCGTGCAGCAAGCGATCGACTACGCAACTGCACACGTAAAGGCCTGATCGCCTGATTGATCCACTCCAGGAGATTCGCTTGAGTTCTAAAAACCGTCGTGTAGTGGTTACCGGCCTCGGCTGCGTTTCCCCGGTCGGCAATACGATTGCCGATGCGTGGAAAGCAATCACCGAGGGACAATCCGGGATCGCTAACATCACCCGATTTGACGCGTCGGCTTTCTCCACCCGTTTCGCGGGTGAAGTCAAAGGCTTCAACGTCGAGCAATATCTCGACGCCAAGGAAGCGCGCCATATGGATATCTTTATCCATTACGGCATGGCGGCTGGTATCCAGGCGATCCAGGATTCCGGTATCACCGTAACCGAAGAGAACGCCGACCGTATCGGCGTGATCATCGGCTCCGGCATCGGCGGTCTGCCGATGATTGAAGAGCAGAAGGAAGACTACGACAAGCGCGGCCCACGCCGTATCTCGCCGTTCTTCGTACCGTCTTCGATCATCAACATGATCTCCGGTAACCTGTCGATCAAGTACGGCATGCGTGGCCCTAACCTGGCCATCGTGACGGCTTGCACCACCGGTCTGCACTGCATCGGCGCGGCGGCTCGTCTGATCGAGTACGGCGACGCTGACGTCATGGTTGCAGGCGGTGCGGAATCGACCGTGTCGCCACTGGGCCTGGGCGGCTTCGCTTCGGCTCGTGCGCTGTCGGCTCGTAACGATGACCCTGCTACCTCGTCCCGTCCATGGGATAAGGACCGCGACGGCTTCGTGCTGGGTGAAGGCGCCGGCGTCATGGTGCTGGAAGAGTACGAACACGCGAAAGCGCGCGGCGCCACGATCTATGCAGAACTGCATGGCTTTGGCATGAGCGCGGACGCATRCCACATGACCTCGCCTCTGGAAGATGGCAGCGGTGGCAGCAAGTCGGCAATCGCCGCCCTGCGCAACGCCGGCATCAATCCGGACCAGGTGCAATACGTGAATGCACACGGCACTTCGACCCCGCTGGGCGACGTGGCGGAAGTGCAGGGCGTGAAGCGCACCTTCGGCGACCATGCGAAGAATCTGGTCGTGAGCTCCACCAAGTCGATGACCGGTCACCTGCTGGGTGGCGCGGGCGGCCTGGAGGCAGTGTTCACCGTGCTGGCGCTCCACCATCAGGTGATCCCGCCGACCATCAATATCTTCAACCAGGACCCTGCCTGCGATCTGGACTTCTGCGCGAACATCGCGCGTGATGCCAAGATCCAGTACGCCGTGAAGAACTCCTTCGGCTTCGGCGGCACCAACGGCAGCCTGGTCTTCGGCAAGGTTTAATTTAGTTTGAACTTTCCTGCCTCGCCTCGGTCACAACCGGGGTGAGCGCTAAGAACGCCCGCAGCCGCGGGCGTTTTTGCTTTCCACTTTCACTTTGTGCGCCATGTCGATTGCGGCTTCTGTCGTCGTTCGGCCATCGCTTTGCCTGCGCCTGCTGCAGGCGGGGCTGTGCACGTCCGTGCTGGCGGCGGGCCTGCTGCTGATGCGGCCGGCGCTGATGCTGGCGGCGGGCGCGGGGCTCGTATGGCAAAGACGCGAAGTCAATCCCTGTCGCATTGATATTTCCGGTGTCGGGCAAATCCGGCTGACGGTATACCAGCAGACAAGGGCTGCGGTTTTGCTACCCGGCTGCACGGTGTGGCCGGGCCTGATGCTGCTGCGCCTGGCGGAAGAGGGTGGCCGCCAGCGCTGGCTGGCCGTGCTGCCGGATAGCGCGCCGGCCGATGCGAGGCGGCGGCTGGCGGTTGCAGTGCTGGCCCTGGCTGAAAAAGCTTGAACCTTCCGGAGGCGCGGGCCATCCAAGAAAAGGACCGAGTGTGACGACAGACCGCGAAGGCGATCAGCTGCTGGTCGAGCGCGCCCGGGCAGGCGAACGGGCCGCATTTGACGAGCTCGTCTCAAAGTATCAGCGCCGGCTGATGCGGCTGCTCGCGCGCCTGCTGAACGACCAGACTGAAGCGGAAGACGTGGTGCAGGACACCTTCATCAAGGCCTATAAAGCCTTGCCGCACTTCCGCGGCGACGCGGCCTTTTACACCTGGCTGTACCGGATCGGCATCAATACGGCCAAGAACGCTTTGCTGAACCGCAAACGGCATGCGACGGGGCCAATCGAGCCAACCGTGGCGAGGGCGGAGCCGCCGGACGAAGACCGCTTGCGCGATATCAATACGCCCGAGTCCGAGCTGGCCAGCAAGCAGATCGCCGAGACCGTCAACGCGGCCATGGATGCCTTGCCGATCGACCTGCGTACCGCCATCGCCCTGCGGGAAATCGAAGGCATGAGCTATGAGGAGATTTCCGAAATCATGGGCTGCCCGATCGGCACGGTGCGCAGCCGGATTTTCCGGGCGCGCGAGGCGATTGCGAAAAAGCTGCGTCCGCTTCTCGATTTGCCGGTTGACAAGCGCTGGTAGCCAGCCAACACTCATTCAATGGAAGGGGATATGGAAAAATTATCGGCCTTGATGGATGGCGAGCTGCCGCAAGACGATGTTGATCTGGCTCTGGCGGCACTTGCCGACGAGGAGGCCCAGGCCAACTGGGATGTCTGGCAGGCCATCGGCGCAGCCTTGCGCGACGGGGCGGAGGAGGTAGCGCCTGGCCCTGGCTTCAGCGAACGTCTGGCCGCACGGCTGGATGAGGAGGTTTCCGCGCCGGCCGCTGCTGTAGTGTCTTGAAATGCGCCGCAACGGACGCAAGTTATGGTCTACTATTGCGCGTATTCATTCACTTTTACAAAAGCACCCATGAAAAACATGTTCTCTGCTGGCGCTAAAGTATTGCCGGTCCTGCTGCTTAGCGCAGCTTCCCTCGGATTACCTGCTGTAACGGGCCTGGCGCCTGCCAAGGCAGCTCCCGCCGCCGTTGCCGGACTGCCTGATTTCACTGACCTGATCGACCGCGTTGGTCCCGCCGTGGTCAATATTCGCACCACCGAGCGCATCAAGCAACGCGATAACCAGATGGGCGACGACGAGATGCAGGAATTCTTCCGCCGCTTCTTCGGCGGCCAGATGCCGCAAATTCCGCGCGGCCAGACGCCACGCGGGCGCCGTGCCCCTGGTGAAGAGGTGCAGCGTGGCGTCGGCTCCGGCTTCATTACCTCGGCCGATGGCTTTGTGCTGACCAATGCCCACGTGGTGGATGGCGCCGATGAAGTCTACGTGACCCTGACCGACAAGCGCGAGTTCAAGGCCAAGGTGCTGGGTCAGGACACGCGTACCGACGTGGCCGTGCTGAAGATCGATGGCAGCAAGCTGCCTTATCTGACCATTGGCGACTCGTCCAGGATTCGCGTGGGCGAGTGGGTGATCGCGATCGGCTCGCCGTTCAACCTGGAGAGCACGGTGACCGCCGGCATCATCTCCGCCAAGGCGCGCGATACGGGCGACTACCTGCCGCTGATTCAGAGCGATGTGGCGGTCAATCCCGGTAACTCAGGCGGTCCGCTGATCAATATGCGCGGCGAGGTGATCGGCATCAATTCGCAGATCGCGACGCTGTCCGGCGGCTATAACGGCATTTCCTTCTCGGTACCAATCGATGAGGCCATGCGCGTGGCCGAGCAGCTGAAGAAAACCGGCAAGGTAACCCGCGGCCGCATCGGCGTGCAAATCAGCGAGCTGAATAAGGATGTGGCCGAATC